>NZ_JBMQQG010000074.1:0-13084 GCF_057362405.1 Ginsengibacter sp. | reverse complement strand
GGGATGATATTTCCGCGTTTCTTAGTTCATCTAACCTGTAACTATAGCCGCCGCATTTATATTCATGAATACCTTCAAGAACTGAGAGAGTGGAATGTAACGAACTATGTGTTGCACCCTTTTTGTTAGACTGGCAATTAAAGCCGCCATCATTCATTTTTTGAGACAGTAAAAAATCGACAACGGACTTTAACCACTCTTCTTTCACCTGGAAATATGAAGTATAATTCAAAACCATTCCGTTCACACAAACATCGCTTTTTTGACTACGACCAATGGGAAGTATTCCTCCATCTTCGCCTTTTTCGGTTTTAAAAATGATGTTCAGAGTTTCTTTTATTGTTTTGTTGCTTGGAGAAATATTTAGATTTTTCAAATCCAACAACGTATAATGGCTCGATGTCCACTTTGGCTGATAAAAGCCCTTTCCCCAGTGTCCATTTGAATGCCGGCATGATAGAAATTGTAGTCCCCAGCCTTGTGATTCAATTTTCTTTCTGAGATTTGGTTTATCGGAATCTAATAAATCCCTGTAAGCTTGGTATTGAATAGATACGTCACCATCAAGTAGCCATGATATTACTTCTTTATTCGTCATTTCTCGGGGACCATTTGAAGTTTGGGTGTAGACAGGCATGACGTGCACATTTTTCTTTATGCTCCTCTAAAATAATCTATTGTGCAAAGGCAGCCAAATAAGCCCGCTTTACGAAAAACACCAAATATTACAAGCCGTTCATTATAAAAGGGGAGATAGCATTCACTGCCAATTTTTTCCATATATCTTTGCTCGTTAAAAAATAAGTGCAACTTATAAGCAATTAAAAAGTATAGATGAGCCAGGCATTTCAATCGCAATACATACCTTATTCAGAAACAGGAAAGTTTACAAAAATCATTTTAGATTATGTTGCCGCGGCAAATGATGTAAAAGATTTTTACCGGCATGAAGTAAACATCGATGGAATTAAAGTGTCCATTCAAGAAAGAAAAAAGTTTCGCGGTAACAGGCAATTATTGGTTGAGCAATTGCAGCTTCAATATAAAAATATTGATGGCGTTGATTTGGTAACAAACAATATTAAAGCCTTAGCTGATGAAAATACCTTTACCATCTGCACTGCTCATCAACCCAATATTTTTACCGGCCATTTATATTTCATTTATAAAATTCTGCATACTATAAAACTTGCTGATGACTTAAAAAAGCAATTACCGAAATATCATTTTGTTCCGGTTTATTTTATGGGAAGTGAGGATGCGGATTTGGAAGAATTAAATCATATTGTTATTGATGGTAAAAAATATGTGTGGCACACGAAACAAACCGGAGCCGTTGGCAGAATGAAAGTGGATGATAATTTATTAAAGTTAATAGCAGATATTGAAGGGAGAATTTCGGTTGAAAAATATGGTAAGGAAATAATCGATTTACTGAAACGATGTTTTCAAAAAAATACAACGATTGAACAAGCTACTTTTTTATTGGTTCATCATTTATTTAAAAGTTATGGCCTTATTGTTTTTTTGCCGGATAACGCTACATTAAAAAGAGAGATGTTGGCTGTATTTGAAGAAGACATTTTTGAAAATACCTCTTCGAAAATTCTGCACATCACTTCAGAAAAAATATCGGTAAAATATAAAGTGCAGGCGCATCCGAGAGAGATCAACCTGTTTTATTTAAAAGATAATATTCGCAACAGGATTGTGCAAACGAAAGACAAGTTTGCGGTTAATGATACCGAACTTGTTTTTACAAAAGATGAATTAAAAGATGAATTAAAAAATCACCCGGAACGCTTTAGTCCGAATGTAATTCTAAGAGGGCTTTTCCAGGAAGTGGTATTACCCAATATTGCGTTTATAGGTGGCGGTGGTGAAATTGCTTACTGGCTCGAATTGAAAGATTTATTTCAATATTATAAGGTTCCTTTTCCTTTATTAATTGTGAGAAATTCTTTTTTGATTGTTG
The DNA here is from genome assembly GCF_057362405.1 of Ginsengibacter sp. Classification (NCBI taxonomy): domain Bacteria; kingdom Pseudomonadati; phylum Bacteroidota; class Chitinophagia; order Chitinophagales; family Chitinophagaceae; genus Ginsengibacter; species Ginsengibacter sp. Next base: position 11,109 of record NZ_JBMQQG010000074.1, on the reverse strand, counting down.
AAAAAAAATATCATGAGCTAATTGAAAAATTAAATTTATCCGTAACTGATTTATTTAAAGGAGAAGAAGTATTAATTAATGAAATCGTAAACAGGCAAACCAAACACCGGTTAAAGTTAGATGAAGAAAAGTTTCAGATTCAACAGGCATATTATTCGATTAAAGAGTTGGTAAAAAAAATTGACGTTACGCTGGAGCAGCACGCTGATGCATTGGAAACAAAAACCAATAAAAGACTAGACCAGATGGAAAAGAAAATGCTTCGTGCGGAGAAAAGAAAATTTGCCGATACAAAAAATCAACTCTCAAAAATTATTACTTCATTATTTCCCGATGATGGATTACAGGAACGTTCAGAAAATTTTATGCTTTTGTATGCCAAATGGGGTAAAGAGTTTTTTAAAATGCTATACGATAATTCGTTAACACTGGAACAGGAATTTTGTGTGATTGAGGAAGTCTCCCCTAACCCCTCCAGGGGAGGGGAATAAAACAGCTTACTATGTCCATAAGATTTTTACGTACAAAAAATAAATATACCTTTTCGTTTGTTTGAAAGATAAGAGGTTGGTTGTCTTTACCCTCCCCTGGAGGGCAGGGAGGCCGCCTTCTTTTCCACTTCTTCCTTCATCTCCTTTTTATAATCAAGAAGTTTTTGTGTAAGCAAGGCATCTGAAGTAGCTAATATTTCTGCAGCTAAAATGCCTGCATTCTTCGCCGCATTTAATGCAACGGTAGCAACAGGAACGCCATTAGGCATTTGTAAAATAGAAAGAATAGAATCCCATCCATCGATGGAATTAGAAGATTTTATGGGAACACCAATTACAGGTAATACAGTAAGCGAAGCAACCATGCCCGGCAAATGTGCGGCGCCTCCGGCGCCGGCAATAATTACTTTTAAACCACGGCCATGCGCAGACGTAGCATAGTCAACCATCCGCATGGGCGTTCTGTGTGCAGATACGATTGTTATTTCATAGGCAACATCAAAATTCTTTAATATTTCGGCAGAGGCTTCCATCACTTTCAGGTCGCTATCGCTGCCCATAATTATTCCAACAACCGGGTTCATTTAATAAGTATTTAAAACAAAGAAACGCCTTTTTCTGTTAAACCATTTTGGCATTTTATTTTACCCGGAATTTTTTTTATGGTTGAGCACAGTATTAATATTTTTTTGGCGTCAAATGAAATTATTTCCTGTAAACAGGTTAGTAGATTTATTTCCGGTTATGAATAATTCTATATTTGATTTTAATTTTCAAAAAGCTGTGCATGTCCTTGAATAGTTCCAGGTTTCCCTTTTTCTTCTTGTTATCTTTTTTAGCTATTTCTATATTTTCCTGTAAACAAAAAGCTGTCAAAGCAAAACGGGGAGACGATGGTCCCGTAATTGTTGATGTAATCGTTGCAACTCCTCAAAAAATAAATAATAATATTGAAGCTAACGGAACCGTAATCGCAAATGAAAGTGTCGACCTTCATCCCGAGGTTAGTGGCAGATTAACTTATCTTAATATACCCGAAGGAAAATATGTTACAAAAGGAACGGTATTGGCACGGGTAAACAGTGCTGACCTGGAGGCTCAATATCAAAAAAGTAAAATGCAACTTGAACTTCAAAAGACAACAGAAGAGCGGTTGCGAAAATTATTATCAGTGAATGGTATTAATCAAAGCGATTATGACATTGCGCTCAACGCCGTTAACAGTACGAAAGCGGACATGGATTATACCCAAACGCTAATTGATAAAACTGTTATCCGGGCACCGTTTGATGGCACACTGGGTTTAAGACAAGTAAGTCCCGGTGCTTATGTATCGCCAACGACTGTGCTGGTTACTTTGCAACAGTTAGGAACGTTGAAAGTAGACTTCACCATTCCTGAAGAGTATGGAAATCTAATAAAAGTCGGGTCTAAGGTGGATGTGGAAGTTGATGCCGCCAAAGAAATAATGCAGAGTGCTACCATCATTGCCGTTGAACCAAAGGTAAATGATCAAACAAGGAACTTATTGGTGAGAGCAATTTTATCAGGAAATAAATCTAATCCCGGTGCTTTCGTAAAAGTATATATAGGTTCTCATGATGCTGGTAAAATGGCTGTGATGGTGCCAACCAACGCAATTATACCGAATGATCTCAATAACCAATTGGTGGTAATTAAAGATGGGAAATCAAAATTTGTAAACATAAAAACCGGTGTTCGTTCTGCCAACAACGTAGAAATTACCAGCGGTGTAAATGCGGGTGATACCGTTGTAGTAACGGGTGTCTTGTTTGCAAAGCCGAATGCCCCGGTAAAGGTTAGAAATGTAAAATCACTTGTCGAGATGGACAAGGATCAATAATTTTTGGATATTTCAACAGGTATTTTAATAATCTCAAATGAATGGTCACGTAAATATAGAGTCTGCGACTTCTTTTTTGAAGTTCAAATTGTTGTGAAGAAAATATGAATATTTCCGAATTTTCCTTGAGGAGGCCTGTCTTTGCCACGGTAATGAACCTGGCAATTATTTTATTTGGCATTATCGGTCTAACCTTTTTGGCCGTAAGGGATTATCCCGCCATCGATCCTCCCATCATTTCTGTAAGGACTTCTTATACCGGTGCCAATGCGGATATCATCGAGAACCAGGTAACAGAACCAATAGAAAAACAAATTAATGGCATTCCCGGCATTAGAACTATCACGTCTACAAGCTCTTTGGGCAGCAGTAACATTACCATTGAATTTAACCTGGGCGTGGATTTAGAAGCTGCAGCAAGTGATGTAAGAGATAAAGTTGGGCAGGCAGCCAGGAGTCTTCCACAGGATATAGATGCGCCACCTGTAATTTCGAAGTCGGACGCTAATAGTGACTGGATATTAATACTGGCTGTTCAAAGCCGGACTAAGAACTTACTTGAGCTAAGTGATTACGCCGAAAACGTATTGCAGCAGCAATTACAAACGATTAACCAGGTAAGCGCCATTTATATTTTTGGGCAAAAACGTTATGCCATGCGCATCTGGCTCGATCCTGATAAGATGAATGCTTATGGTGTGGCGTATAATGATGTAAGTCGTTCCCTTAATAGTGAAAATGTAGAATTACCGCCGGGTAAAATTTATGGTAATAATACGGATCTCACTATTCGGGTTTTAGGAAGACTTAGCACGGAAAAACAATTCAGGGATCTGATTATTAAAGAAGATAGTTCCGGCATTGTAAGGCTCGGTGATGTGGCCCGCATAGAGTTGGGCCCGGAAAATCTTGAACAGAGCTGGAAGTATAATGGAGTGAATGCCGTTGGACTGGCAATTGTACCCCAGCCCGGCGCCAATAACATACAAATTGCCGACGAGTTTTATAAACGTATTCACCAGATAGAAAAAGATTCAAAATCGGATATACAATTAAAAGTGCTTATTGATAACACGACCTACATTCGCCAGTCTCTTGCGGAGGTGGAAGAAACCATCGGCATTTCTTTCGTGCTGGTTGTAATTGTTATTTTCCTGTTTTTCCGCGATTGGTTGATAGCCTTACGTCCGCTGATCGATATTCCCATTTCATTAATATCCACCTTCTTCATCATGTACCTCGCCGGGTTCACGATAAATATATTAACGCTGCTTGCAATTGTGTTGGCAACGGGTTTGGTGGTAGATGATGGCATAGTGGTTACTGAAAATATATTCAGGAAACTGGAAGGGGGCTTGCCGATAAAACGTGCCGCATTGGAAGGAAGTAAGGAAATATTTTTTGCGGTAATATCTACATCAATCACATTGGCCATCGTATTTCTGCCGGTTATCTTCCTCGAAGGGTTTATAGGAAGGCTCTTCAGGGAATTTGGGGTTACCCTCGCAGCCGCCGTGTTAGTGTCTGCGCTGGTATCACTAACGATAACGCCTGTACTCAATGTATATCTTCACCGGAAGAAGGCAGGTCATGGATGGTTTTATAATAAGACTGAACCTTTCTTCGCAGGAATGGAAGATGGTTATCGCCGGTTACTGCAATGGTTTATGGGTATTCGCTGGATGGCATGGGTAATAACAGGAGTGTGCGTTATAATGATTTACTTATTATTCGGGACATTAAAGAGTGAACTTGCTCCAATGGAGGACCGTAGTAGCGTTCGACTGGTAGTTACGGCGCCGGATGGAACCAGCTTTAATGCCATGAGCAACATCACCGATCAAATTGCTAACTACCTATACGATTCGGTTCCTGAACGTGATTTTGTTTTTGCAAGAACTCCGGCAGGAGATGGCAACAATACTGCTCAACCAAGAATCGGGCTTGTTCCGCCAAGTGAAAGGCAACGGACGCAGGATCAGATTGCAAATGACCTCCAACAAAAACTACAGCGCTTTAATGAGGCGCGGATATTTACGATCGAGGATCAAACCATTTCGGTGGGTGGCCATCATGGCTCGTTGCCGGTGCAGTTTATTATTCAGAACCAGGACCTTAATAAACTGAGAAATATTATCCCGAAATTTTTGGACGAAGTAAAAAAGGATAAAACGTTTTCGAACGTGGATGTTGATCTTAAATTCAATACGCCTGAATTGCAATTAACTGTTGACCGGATGAAAATTAAAGATCTTGGTTTATCTACGCAAGATGTGGTATCAGCCATACAGGCGGCTTTCAGTGGTGGTCGGCTGGCGTATTATATTCAAAATGGTTTCCAGTATTCGGTTATAGCCCAGGTGGAAAGAAACGATCGTAATCAACCCATGGATATTTCACGGTTATATGTTCGCAATAACATTGGGAAGAATATTCCCTTATCTTCTGTTATCCATATGAAAGAAAGCTCGAATCCTGCAACCTTGTATCACTTCAACAGGTATAAAGCGGCAACTATTTCGGCATCTTTAGCGGAAGGGTATACCATAGGCGATGGAATTAAAGCAATGCAATTTATATCTAACAGGCTGTTAGATGAAAGTTATCAAACCGCCTTAACTGGTCCTTCAAGAGACTACGCGGAAAGCTCGTCTAACATAATGTTTGCTTTTGTTTTAGCACTTATATTAATTTACCTGGTGTTGTCGGCACAATTCGAAAGTTTTTTAGATCCTTTTATCATCATGCTTACTGTTCCTTTGGCATTAGCAGGAGCACTTTTAAGTCTTTGGGTATACGGACAAACGCTAAATATTTTTAGTGAAATCGGGATGATTATGCTCATCGGCCTGGTTACCAAAAACGGAATTTTAATTGTGGAATTTGCCAATCAAAAGAGAGCACTGGGTATGAACAAAAAAGAAGCAGTGCTAGAGGCGTCGGGCCAGCGCTTACGACCTATATTAATGACGAGTCTCGCAACATCGCTGGGCGCATTGCCTATTGCACTTGGCCTCGGCGCTTCCTCTGCAAGTCGGGTACCACTGGGCATTGTGGTTGTTTGTGGTATTTTGTTTGCTTTGATATTTACATTGTTTGTAATTCCTGCTGTGTATACTTACATTTCAAGCAAACATAAAACCGACGAAGAAAAAAATAAAGAATTTACCGCTGACTATTCTGGTAAGGTTGATAAAAAAAATTAATGAAAAAGATTCTTTTCATACTATTTATTATTTCGTTACACAACAATTGTTTTTCACAATCACTTTCGTTGCAGGATGCTATAAACATTGCATTAAAGAAAAGTCTCGATCTGCAATTATTGAAAAACAATGTGGAAATAAGCCAGGTGAATAATAATATTGGTGTAGCGGGCGGGCTTCCTGTTATTACGGCTACGGCTACAGATAACGAGCAATCAACTAATGTACACCAGGAACTAAATACCGGCACAGTAATTAAAAGAAATGGTGCAGTGGGCAACACGTTAAATTCGGGCTTAACAGCCGGAATATTACTATACAATGGTTCCCGTGTAGTTGCAGCAAAAAGCCGTTTGGAACAATTGCAATTGCAGAGTGAACAATACCTGAATTCCGAAGTCCAAAATACAATGGCTTCGGTAATGACAAGTTATTTTGATATTGTACGCCAGCAGGCATATATAAAAACGCTTGATAAATCAATTGACGTTGCGCAGCAGCAATTGAACATTGTAAAGACGCAACAGAGTGTCGGTTATGCTAATGATGCCGATCTTTTTCAATCGCAGATAAATCTTAATAATTTAATTCAGCAACGTCAGGCGCAATTGCTTGTAATTGACCAGGCTAAAACCGGGTTATTATTGTTGCTGAATTTAAAACCCGATTCTCTTATAAATATCAGCGACACTATTTTAGTTGATAAGAATTTAGTACTTGGAAACATACTGGATAACATAAACCATAATGCTGATGTAATAGCGGCTGATGAACAGGTGAAAATTAACCAGTTTATTGTAAAGGAAACAGCGGCTCAGCGTTACCCTTCTCTTCGGGCTGCCGGCGGCTATAATTTCAACAGGTCGCAAACGGCAGCAGGAAATGTAATGTTGAACAGAAGTGTCGGCCCTTATGTTGGTCTCACTTTGGGTATTCCCATTTATAATGGATCAATTTATAAACGCCAGCAAAAGGTGGCCGAAATAAATGTGGAAAATGCGACGTTGCAAAAAGATATCGTTATAAGAAATTATTCGGCGCAGGCGGTACAAACTTACCAGGCATATAGCTCTTCTATACAACAATTGGATTCTCAAAAAGTAAATGTTGAGCTGGCTCAAAAATTAATTGACCTGGCTTTATACCGGTTCCGGCTACACGCAGCAACTATAGTAGAATTAACGCAGGCACAGCAGAGCTATCAGCAGGCAGAATATGCCTATACTAATTTAAGTTTTGCGGCCAAATCTTCTGAGATTGAATTGAAGAGGTTAATTAACCAGATACCATTTTAAGACCTTCAAAAAACCAGGAAGGTTTAATAAAACTGTCGGTAATTCAGTCTTCTAAAAAACTTCTGTGTTGGGATGGGTTTTATGTTTTTGATTGCAGCTTCCTGCTAATAATATTTGCTTTGTAAGTGAGATCCTGCACACTGTTGCTTATAACAGTTACGTGGCCCATTTTTCGGCCGGGGCGTGTTTGTTTTTTACCATATATATGCACAAAGGCATTGTCAATCTTTAAAACTTCTTCCAATCCTTCGTAACGAACATTTCCTGAAAAATCTGCAGCGCCAATAAGATTTATCATTGCTGACGGCAATATGGCTTTAGTATTTCCCAATGGATATCCAAGCATTATTCTCCATAGCATATCAAACTGGGAGCAATAATTTCCTTCAATAGTATGATGGCCGCTGTTATGAACTCTTGGTGCGGTTTCGTTAACCCATACATTATCATTCAGGTCGATAAACATTTCGACAGCAAAAATACCGGCGCTTTTAAAATTCTTCACCACCGTTAATGCAATTGCTTCTGCCTTCCATAAGGCTTTCTCGATTACGGATGCAGGGCTTAGCTGGTATTGTAATAAATTAAAATCCTTGTTAAAAATCATCTCTACCGAGGGATATATTGCTGTTTCCCCTGTTTGGCTTACAGCAACAATCAACGCAATTTCTTTTTTGATATCTACCAATTTTTCCAATACGGCGGGTACATCAAAACCGTTCTCGATTTCCTTTTCATTTTTTATAACTACCACGCCGCGACCATCATAACCTCCCATGCCGATTTTATGAACCGCAGGTAAAAAACTAATGTGATGTTTTAATTCATTTTTATATTGGGTAATTATAAACGATGATGATGGAACATTGATAGATTCATAAAATTGCTTTTGTAAAATTTTATTCTTAATCGTTGCTAACGCCGAAGGTTTCGGATAAACTGCAATTCCTTCTTCTTCTAATTTTTGAAGGGCTTCCGCATTTACCGATTCAATTTCAATGGTAACTGCATCAAGCTGTTTCCCGAAATTATAAACGTCATCGTAATTGGTAATATCTCCTTTTGTGAAATGGTGGCAAAGATGCGCAGCGGGGCATTCTGCATCATTTTCCATCACATAAGTTTCAACCGGGTAATTTGCCGCTGCCTGTAGTAACATTCTTCCGAGCTGGCCTCCACCTAATATGCCAATCTTCATTTGAAAATTTTCTGCAAGATAAATGTTCCGGTTTATTAAATATCAAATGTTTGTTATCTGCAAAACAAGACATGTTCAACTACCACCCGCTGCTCTTTAATTTTTTATATTTGCATAAAAAATATAAGATGCAAACATCTGCGATGGCTTCATCAAAAAAAGAAAAACCCCATGAAGATTTTTTGCCTCTCATGGGAACAGATTATGTGGAATTTTATGTAGGTAATGCCAAGCAGGCGGCCCATTATTATAAAACAGCATTTGGGTTTCAGTCACTCGCTTATGCAGGCCCGGAGACAGGGTTAAAAGACAGGGCAAGTTACGTTATCAAGCAGAACAAGCTCACATTTGTACTCACAACACCGTTGATGAAAGACAATGAAATAGCAAGCCATATAAGCAAACATGGAGACGGTGTTAAAGTCCTTGCCTTAAAGGTCGACGATGCAACCAGTGCATGGAAAGAAACTACCAAACGTGGTGGTAAGAGTTATATGGAGCCTATAAATATGAAAGATGAAAATGGAGAAATGATTATCAGTGGGATTCATACTTACGGGGAAACGGTGCATCTTTTTATTGAGAGGAAAAATTATAAAGGTGTTTTCATGCCCGGTTACCGAAAATGGGAGAGCATCTACAATCCTTCAGAGACGGGGCTTTTATACGTAGACCATTGTGTAGGAAATGTGGGCTGGAACCAGATGAATAAATGGGTGAAGTATTATGAAGATGTAATGGGCTTCAAAAATATTTTAAGCTTTGACGATAAAGATATCTCTACCGAATATTCTGCGTTGATGAGTAAGGTGATGAGTAACGGTAATGGCTACGTGAAGTTCCCGATTAATGAACCGGCCGAAGGAAAGAAGAAAAGCCAGGTAGAAGAATACCTGGAATTTTATAATGGAGAAGGCTGTCAGCATATTGCCATCGCTACGAACAATATAATTGACACTGTTACAAAATTGCGGGAGAGGGGAGTGGAATTTTTGAAGATCCCCACCAGTTACTACGCAACTGTTTTGGACAGGGTTGGCCATATTGATGAAGACTTAGAGCCATTGAGCGAGTTAGGAATTCTCATAGATCGGGACGATGAAGGTTATTTATTGCAGATTTTTAGTAAGCCGGTGGAAGACAGGCCCACGCTGTTTTTTGAGATTATTCAACGCAAAGGAGCGCAAAGTTTTGGTAAAGGAAATTTCAAAGCACTTTTTGAAGCAATTGAAAGGGAGCAGGCAGAGCGGGGAAATTTGTAGCCTTTCTGCGTCCGCGGGCGCCTACGTTTATCAGCCGGAGATTCGTGGCACCTTTAGTTATTGAGAATATTGTTGAATTAGAATTATTAGTTAAGAAATTTTCTACACATTGTTTTTTCAATAAAAAATTTATTTTTACGTTATAACTATAATCTCCTATAGAAATAATGATGAATAAAATTCCCGCCACTTTTTTTGTATTGATAGTAATAATCCTCACGTCAGTTACTGCTACTGGACAAAACTCCTTTGTTGCTGAGAAAAAAACTTCATTCAGGCTGGCTGGTATTTTGGAAAGGAAGGAAGATACTTTACAAAAGGAATTTGAAGCAAAAGGATTGCAGTGGCCGGCTAAATATGTTTATATCCGCAGTTTTAAATATGATGCGCAATTGGAAGTTTGGGTAAAAAATACTTTTAGAGAAAAATATAAACTTTTCAAAACATATAAAGTTTGCATGCAAAGCGGTACTATGGGTCCCAAAAGATTACAGGGCGACTACCAGGTTCCGGAGGGTTTTTATTACATAAACGAATTTAATGCGCACAGCAATTATCATCTCGCATTAGGATTGAATTATCCAAATGCTTCCGATAAAATTTTAAGTGATTCACTTCACCCCGGGAATGCGATCTATATTCATGGCAGCTGTGTTTCTGTCGGTTGTATCCCGGTTACTGATGAAGATATTGAAGAGATTTTTCTTATTGCAGGTTATGCAAAATCAAGTGGCGAAGATTTTATCCCGGTTCATGTATTCCCGTTTAGGTACAGTTCAAAAAGATCGCTTGAATATTTTAAACAGACTGCAAAAAATAATCCGTCGCTTCAGAAGTTTGCCATGGAGTTAAAAGATGCTTATGATAAATTTGAAGAAACCCATCAGGTTCCAATTGTACTGATAGACCGCAAAGGAGATTATGTTATAGATTAACTTTCTCTCATCAAAACCTGCACAGTATCCGACGTTTTTTGTTCCAAAACAACTTTTTTGTTTTCAGTTAGTTTGCCTAAAAATTGGCCGGTATAATGCCTGATGGTAAGCAATGTCAGGTTCTTCTCCAGTTGTACGTCAAATATTGGCGAGGCATTTATGGCGATTTTGTCAATCTTTTCTGCAATATCATCCATACATAAATATAAACTTATCGCAGCATTTTGTGTGAGGGTGGGTTTAATTTTTGTGGCTTCCAGAATTTCGTACAATGCATTTGCCGGCTCTCCTTCTACAAAAGAGAAATCTTTCGATTCAAATGTAACCATTACCTGGTTGCGCTTATACACAATAATTGGCGGAAGGTCGTGTGGATTTTTTGAAGTTATAACGGTGCCGGTTAGTTGCGTATTAAGAAAACTCTTTACGTGTAAAGGAATATTTTTATTCTGCAAAGGTTTAATGGTTTTTGGGTGAATAACCTGCGCTCCGTAATACGCCATTTCAATTACTTCCTTGTAACTAAGTTCCGGTATGTTTACTGCATCGGGAAAATCTTTTGGATCGGCATTCATTACCCCTTCCACATCTTTCCAGATGGTAACATCTTTTGCGTTTAAAATATTGGCAAAGACTGCGGCAGTGTAGTCACTTCCTTCACGCCCTAAAGTGGTGCTTTCGTTTTCATCGGTGCAACCAATAAAGCCCTGCGTTATTATTAAATTAGTTTCTTCAAATAGTGGAAGAATTTTTTCTTTGATATTTTTTTCAGAAACCTCCCAGTCAATAATCGCATCCCTGAAAGTATCATCTGTGCGAAGCAAATCCCTGACATCGATCCATTTGTTGGACACCTTT
>NZ_JBMQQG010000073.1:0-6360 GCF_057362405.1 Ginsengibacter sp. | reverse complement strand
GAACATCATTTTTAAAACCGAAAAAGGCGAAGATGGAGGAATACTTCCCATTGGTCGTAGTCAAAAAAGTGATGTTTGTGTGAACGGAATGGTTTTGAATTATACTTCATATTTCCAGGTGAAAGAACAGTGGTTAAAGTCCGTTGTCGATTTTTTACTGTCTCAAAAAATGAATGATGGCGGCTTTAATTGCCAGTCTAACAAAATGGGTGCAACACATAGTTCGTTACATTCCACTCTCTCAGTTCTTGAAGGTATTCATGAATATAAATGCGGCGGCTATAGTTACAGGTTAGATGAACTAAGAAACGCGGAAATATCATCCCGGGAATTTATCCTAATTCACCGGTTATTTCTGTCCGATAGAACAGGGGAGATTATAAATCCAAATTTCCTAAAACTTTATTACCCTTCACGCTGGTATTATGACATCCTAAGAGCCCTGGATTACTTTCAATATGCCAAAGTGAAACATGATGATAGAATGAACGATGCAATAAAAGTAATTCAGGAAAAAAGAACTAATACAGGACAATGGAAACTGGCATCAAAACATCCCGGGCAAACGCATTTCGAAATGGAGAATGCCGGGCAACCTAGCCGCTGGAATACTTTGCGGGCGCTAAGAGTTTTGAGAAATCAAACCGGTCTCGTTCTATAGTGAAAAGTTCAATAATTGTTCCAGCCCAGCGTTAGTAATTTGCCTGTCGCACATATCTTCAGCGATCGGCTTGCAACACGATAACTGTTTGGCAGGCTAACGGTTCCGGTCAGACGATATTAACTGTCGGCCTGCCGACAGAACCATCCATCAATTGGCAAAATCAACTTAAGGTAATTTTTAAAATGAAAGTAAATTCTCTTTTTAGATTGTTGGCAATCCGTGTTGCCTTAACGTAGCTGATAATTTTTATTCGGCGATTATTGTATAAAAGAATGATGCAACTGGAAAATGGAAGATAGCTTTATTACGATATTGGGTTACCAGCAAATGTAAGCGCTCCCCTGCGTTTGGCAGATGAGGAAAAACCCGCTACAATATATCTCCAATAAAACGATTACAAATTATAAATTAAGGGAGTCCATATTAACATGAAACTAAACCTGACGGAAATTAGTTTCTCAATTGATTTGTATCATTTGTTATAGCCTTATCCTGGTTAACTTTTGCAATTGCAATTGTCACTCTCATGAATGCCTCGGTAAACAAAATAGGCTTTTGGTCGGGCCTTGTTGCATTTATGGCAACAACAGCATTTGTTATTGTTCAATTGTTGCAGGTTGGCCGCGTTATCAGTTATCCGTTAGATGAAATACTAATATACGGCACATCACTTTGCATCGTTATACCATTTGTTCTTGAAATGCTGGCACTGCATTATGTAACTCGTGATAGAAAAAAATATTGGAGCCATGCAGCATTGATTTTTTCTATCATCTATTCTGTTTTTGTTACGGCAAATTACGTTGTCCAACTGGCGACGGTAATTCCAACAAAACTCAATGGTGCAGGCGATGACATTCGTATTCTTGAACAAACACCACATTCATTGTTTTGGGATTTTGATGCGCTGGGATATATATTTATGGGTCTGGCAACTTTGATAGCTATCCCCGTGTTTGAAAAACAAGGATTCCAAAAATGGGTACGCATTTCTTTTTTGGCCAATGCATTGGTTACTCCTTTAATTGCGTTCGTATATTTCTATCAACCTTTTTCTGAGAAGCTATTATTTATCGGTTTTCCCTGGGCAATAACAGCGCCTGTCGCCATGTTACTACTTGCGATTATGTTCCGAAGGAATAATAAAATAATTAAAACCAACAGCTGAATTTTTGAAACATGATGCTTAAATATTTTTTATTTTGGTTACCCATGATAGCAATTGCCTTTGCAAACGCAACGCTGAGACAATTGGTTCTTATTAAGCATTTTAGTGAATTAAGGGCACATCAATTATCAACTTTCATGTTGGCTATCCTGTGTACCATCTATGTTGGGTTTGTATTTCCATTTCTTAAAATTCAAAACACCAAACAAGCGCTGTTAGTTGGAATTACCTGGGTCGTACTAACGGTTCTTTTTGAATTCTCACTGGGATTATTTGCAAACCGCTCGTGGGATAACCTATTGCATGACTACAACCTGGTTGCAGGACGGATCTGGCTTCTTTTTTTGATTTGCCTTTTTATGTTGCCATATCTATTTTATGTGATGAAAAAATGAAAGCAACCTTATGCAATGAGAAGAAAAACCACCAGGAAAGATGATGCTGTCACGAGTAAGGTTAACCTTTCAATATTTGAAAATCAAATTATCAACAAATCAATTGGCATAATTCAAATTATCAGCAGCAACATAAATGAATGTTTTGCCTGCAATAGAATTGCTGCAGCAGAAAACATAAAACTTTTAATTCAATCTAAAATATAGGTTCGTAATTTTATTTGCGTGTACTTTTTTTATAAAAAGAGTTATCGATAATTATGAATAAAATTTTGATTGTAGACGACGAGGAAAAGCTGCGGAATTTATTAGGAAGGCTTATTAAGCTGGAAGGTTTTGCAGTTACCGAAGCAGGTAATTTGAATTTGGCTCATAAAGCCATTGAGAAAGAAGAGCCTGATGTAATTCTTTGTGATGTAAAGTTGCCGGATGGCAATGGCATTGATTTTATTAAAGAAGTAAAGACAAAATATCATCTTACAGAAATTATTCTTCTAACAGCCTATGGCAACATTTCCGATGGCATCCAGGCAATGAAAAATGGCGCATTTGATTACATTACGAAAGGCGATGATAACGACAAAGTAATTCCGTTATTGAGCAAGGCAATAGAAAAAGTGGCGTTAAAAAAGAAGGTAGCCTTATTGGAAAAACAGGTAGGCAAAAAATATAATTTCGAGAGCATCATAGGTACATCGCCATCAATAACAGATGCAATAAACCTCGCAAAAAAAGTGGCTCCTGCCGATACGACTGTTTTACTGTTGGGTGAAACAGGAACAGGAAAAGAAGTTTTTGCTCAAGCGATTCATAATGCAAGCGCCAGGTCTGGCAAGCCTTTCATGGCATTGAACTGCAGTTCATTTAGCAAAGAGCTCCTGGAAAGCGAAATATTTGGCCATAAGGCAGGAGCCTTTACGGGTGCCGTAAAAGACAAAAAGGGCTTAATAGAGGAAGCTGACAGCGGCACTTTGTTTTTAGATGAAATTGGTGAAATGCCTTTTGAATTGCAATCTAAATTACTTCGTGTATTGGAAACCCATGAATTTATAAAAGTAGGCGATACACATACAACCAAAGTAGATGTAAGATTTATTGCGGCAACTAACCGCGACCTGCAACAGGACGTAAAAAACGCAAGATTCAGGGAAGACCTTTATTACCGCTTGAATGTTTTTACTATTTTTTTGCCACCACTTCGCGAAAGAAAAAAAGATATCCCCGCACTGGCACAATTTTTTTTAAAAGTTTTTGCGGCAAAAACAAATCCTGCGGTTGAAACCATGAGTAAAGAATTTATGGAACACCTTCAACAATCCGAATGGAAGGGAAATATTCGTGAATTAAAAAATGTTATAGAACGAGCGGTCATCTTAGCAGATGGCCCGGAGCTGACGCTTGAAGATCTTCCCCTGGAACTCCAGGCCGCCAATCTCAATTCCATAAAATCATTGTCATCGTTCGACCTGGCAACCGTAGAGAAATTACATATTCAAAGAGTATTGATTCACACAAAAGGTAATAAAACAGAGGCCGCACGGTTACTGAATATTGGCTTAACAACTTTATACCGCAAGATTGAAGAGTATACGTTAGCTTAAAAATGCAGCACTCAGCATTTATCCTTCTAACGAATAACGGCATTTCTCCGTTATTTCTCTATGATTTGTATCGCTTCATTTGCCTATTGCAATCATATAATGAAATGATGTTTGTCATTTCTTAAAAGATGTTACACAATTAGTTTTACAACAGCATTTTAATCTATTGTGCATTCAATTAAATTTCAAGATTATGCATGCAAATAATATTTCAAAAGTCGATCTGCTCGATATACTTTTCGCCGGACGGAATAAAGAATACGGCGCTTACGATTTAAGGAAAACTTATCCCAAAAGACTGTATACGGCTTTGGTAGTTACCATTATTACCATTTCGGTTGCCTTCGCCATTTCAGTTATACGAGACAAGATGTTAAAGAACGACTCTTCGGCACTCATTCTTTCAAAAGATATTTCACTTACAGAAATGAAGGCTGATGAACCACCGCCACCTCCGCCGCCGCCGCCAAAGATAAATTTACCTCCGCCTCCTCCAATAGCAACCATCGCTTTTACACCGCCAAAAATTGTAAAAGATGAGGAAGTTATTAAACCACCGCCCGAAGTAAAGGAACTTCAAGATGCGAAAATTGACGTAAAAACAGTGATAGGGGCAAAAGATCTTGGAATTATCAGCGCACCTCCGGCAGATATACGCGGAACCCAGGTAACTGCAGCTCCTGTCAGCAAAAAAGAAGAGGAAGACCAAATATTTACAAAAGTTGAAATCGATGCATCATTTCCCGGCGGTACTGAAGGATGGACCAGGTATGTGCAAAAGGCTATAGAAGCTCACGTTGACGAATTTACAGAAGCGGATTTTGGAACATGCGTCGTAAGATTTGTTGTGGATAAAACGGGTAAAGTGAGTAACGTAGAAGCTACCACAATGAAGAACACGAAGCTGGAGGAAATTGCAACAAATATTATTAGAAAAGGGCCCAACTGGATACCCGCCCAACAAAACGGCAGGTACGTAAATGCTTACAGGCTTCAGCGGGTAACGGTTCTGAATCCAAATCCCGAATAGTAATTATTGGAAACTGCTAAAATCATCTGTCTCCCTCATTTTTCAAAACCTCAGCCACAGCTAAAAAATGAGGGAGTAACAGAAGTCTGCTTCATCCAATTAGGATAATTTTCGAAAGTCGATTTCCTGGCGCCCGGTTAGTAAACGTTTTACAGGTGTGCGTTACCGTAAGACAATTTTATCAGTAATCACACCCAGCCCGTTAGTATTAGCCGGCTCCAACATTAAAAATACTAAAACCAATAATTGCCAGGACAATCAATGAAATTAACACGTATAAATAATCCTTTTCAACAAAGAAACCAACTACAGAAAATACTACTCTTGCGATGGGCGTAGCAATTAATAATACAAGGCCAAATTGTATAATCGCGAGGCTGTCGAAATGCATAACTCCCTGTAAAATTTGCCTCACGGACCGCAGCCCGGAAAGTGCTCCCCTAAAGGTTTTATAATGCGGTAATGACGTTCCCATTTGGTATAAGTAACATACCCCGCCGAACAAAACAACTGCGCCCGAAATAACAACACCTGTAATCAGCAATGTTCCCATTACTGATTCGATATCATAGTCGGTTATTTTATTCTTAGTGTTCATAAATTACCTGATATTCCATTATAAATCATTTGTATTGCCAGGAAGGTTATAATAATTGCGAATAAAATCCTTAACCATTTTGTTTCGGATTTTACAAGAACCCGCGAACCGATAAATGCACCTGCCACTACTCCCAAAACAACCGGCATTGAAAGCCCGGGGTTAATGTAACCTCTGTGCAAATAGATGCCTGCACTTGCGGCGGCCGTTACGCCAATCATAAAATTGCTGGTAGTGGTAGATACCTTAAAAGGGAGTTTCATAATATTATCCATCGCTATTACCTTTAAAGCTCCGGAACCAATTCCCAGAAGTCCGGAAATAACCCCTGCCACAATCATCATTAAAAAACCGCCGATAACGTGATGCACATTATAGCTAATGCTGCCTCCGCCTGTTGGATAACTGCTGTTCAACTTTAATAACTTTGAAAATTTTCCGGCTTCCGTTTGTATGAGTATTTCATTTCTTTTCTTAAAAGATAGTGCTGCCGAAAAAATTAAAACAATTCCGAAAATAATCGCAATTAAATGCGTAGGAGCGTAAATAGCTATAACAGCGCCGGACACAGCTCCCAGGGTTGTGGCGATTTCTAAAAACATACCTATTCTAATGTTTGATATGCCTTCTTTTACATATGCTGCAGCGGCTCCCGATGAAGTGGCGATAACGGAAATTAAAGAAGCGCCAATGGCATAATGAATGTCAACATGAAAAATTAAGGTAAGCATCGGAATTATGATTACCCCTCCGCCAAGGCCCGTAAGCGAGCCAACCAAACCTGCGAGAAAAGAACCTGCCAGTATAATGAGGGAAAAGACAATTATCGTCATGCATTGGAGTTGAAAATGAATTGTACGGGATTCAATAGTTTGAAATACAAAAGTAGCAACAAACAAATAAT
>NZ_JBMQQG010000072.1:0-9678 GCF_057362405.1 Ginsengibacter sp. | reverse complement strand
TAATTCCGAGGAATTATTTGGACTAAAACCCAGAAGTTTCACGTCATTTATGCAGGCTGCAAAAGAGGCTGCGATATCAAGATTGTATGGAGGGATACACTTTAGAGAGGGCGTTGAAAACGGAGTTATTGAAGGTGTGAGCTTGGGAAATTTTGTTGTGGACAAGCTTGAGAAAGGAGGCGTGAAACCACTGAAATAATAAACGTTCTGTTAAGCCCCTTTTTTATTTCATGTTTTTGAATCCCCTTTCTAAATCTTCAATTAAATAGTCAGGTTCTTCGAGGCCTACGTACATTCTCATCATAAGGTGATTCGTATTTGAAGCGTCAAACTCATTTTGGGGTACGGCAGCACATCCCGGGATAATTAAGGACTCATGTCCTCCCCAACTAACGGCCATGAGTATATGCTGTAATCCTTCACAAAAATTTTCGATTTCTGCAACCTTTTCTGCTTTAATAATAAAAGAAAATAATCCGCAGGCCCCCTGCATTTGCTCTTTTGCCAGTTGGTATTGAGGGAAATCTTCATCGAAAGGAAATATTACCGACGCTACTTTTTGATGTTGCTTTAAATAATTTACAATTTTTGTGGTAGTGGCTGAAATTCTATCGAGTCTTATCTTGAGTGTCCGCAAACCCCGCAATAATAGCCATGCATGAAGAGGGGTAGTACCAACGCCCATATTCATGTATTCGCTCATAAAAATTTCCTTAATCATTTCCTTACTGCCGCATAACACGCCTGCTACAACATCGCTGTGGCCGCCGATATATTTAGTTGCACTTTGCAAAACCAGGTCAATTCCAAATTTAATAGGCTGTTGATATAAAGGAGAGCAATAACTGTTATCGCAGATGCTCAGTATTTTTTTTTCTTTTGCAAGGCCTGCAACTTCCTTTAAATCCTGTAAATAAAAACTCCAGCTGTTAGGTGTTTCTAAATAGATAATTCTTGTATTGGGTTGAATGGCTTTTCTAAAATTTTCAATATCCCTCCCATCTATATAAGTGGTAGTAACATTAAAACGTGGTAAAATATTATTGAATAAATGTTGCGTCCATGAATATGGCCGGTCTACCGACACAATGTGATCTCCACTTTTTACATTGGCCAAAACCGACGCAAAAATGGCTCCTGCGCCGCTGTTGAAAACAAGACAATCTTCAGTGCCGTCAAGGGCCGCAAGCTTTTTAGATAATATAGTTACGGTTGGATTATTCCCCCTGCTATATAGATAAGCCGACGATTCATCTGCAAAAGCCTTTCTCAAATCGTCAACTCTTTTAAAAGCGAAGTTGCTGGTTTGTATAATGGGTGGTGCTATGGCATTAAAATACTCTTCACGATTCTCACCTAATTCATTCAAAATATATGAAAGATCCATGGCGTTTATTCTTTATTTACTTTATAATTAGCAATAGCTTTTGCAAGAAAATAAATAATCATAAAGGCTGCCAATACCGCCAGGCCTGTTGCCGCTGCATAATGATTATTTTTATAGTCGGCCGCTATACTTATGCCGACGAATGTATAGGCCGCAATGAAGATCAATGGCAATAATGGATATAACTTCATCATAAAGATTCCGCTGTTATTGAGGTAGGATGTTTTTTTGCGTATGATGAAAATGCTGCCGGCAGAAAAAGCCATACCGAAACAGTCCAGGAAAATAGTAAAACTTAAAATCCTGTCAAATTGTTTAGCCCAGAAAACTATCAGGATACACATTCCGGTGAAGACACTCAGGGAAGTAGTAAGCGCTTCGGTGTTTACATTTCTTCTTTTAAATGCCGGCGGTAAAATCGCGTCCTCACTCATGGCAGCCATCACCCTCGGATTACTCAGTAATAGAACATTTACATAGGCCAAAACGCTTAAAAAAAGCAGCCCGCTAAGTATGCGCTCTGCGTTTATGCCAAACACTTTTGAAGCCATAATAGCAGCAATGTTCTTACTTGTTTTTAATTCCTCAAACCCAATAACTTTTACATAAGCGTAGTTAATTAAAAGGTATAAAATAATTATAACAGCTATGCCCAAAAATATTGCTCTCGGAATTGTTTTTTGCGGATTACGAACTTCTTCTCCAACGTTAATAGTTTGTTGATAGCCGCCATAAGTAAAACTTAC
Source organism: Ginsengibacter sp. (assembly GCF_057362405.1). NCBI lineage: Bacteria > Pseudomonadati > Bacteroidota > Chitinophagia > Chitinophagales > Chitinophagaceae > Ginsengibacter > Ginsengibacter sp. The sequence continues at coordinate 7,545 of NZ_JBMQQG010000072.1, read as the reverse complement.
AGCAACAAGGCCAACGCCAAAAGCTTTTAAATATTCAGTGAACACCTGTCCATGTTGTAAGGTGCCTGAAAGTACCAGCGGGTGAGAATTAACCGCAAAAAACAAAGGACTAATCAGGCAAATAACCATCACTATTTTAATGACCGTTAGTACATTTTGAGTCTTTGCGCTCATTTTTAATCCCATTAAATTAACCCCGTAAAAAATCAATATCGCCGCAATGGCTATCGATATCTGAACAGTTTGAAGATGATTAACATTAGAAGGGTTAAGCAGCCATTCAGCACTTTGCGAGCCCGGAATAAAAAGGCCGGTAATGTATTCTGAGCCAACCAAAGCTACCGCTGCGAGTGACGCCGCATTAGACACCAGGATGATGCAATTTATCGCAAAGGCAATTGAAGGATGATAGGCGTAGGCGAAAACTTTATAATAGCCGCCGGTAACTGGTAACCTGCTACCAATTTCGGCGTAAGTAAGAGCGCCGCATAAAGCAATAAGTCCGCCTACGATCCATGCGCTAAAAAAAATAAATGGACTGCTGACTGCTTTTGCAACATTTGCAGGTGTTCTGAAAATTCCCATCCCAATCACAAAACTTACTACTATAACGGTAAGATCAAAAAGCCTAAGCTGCTTCGCAGGTTTCATTTTGGGAAGATAAAAAATATTTATGGTTACAAGCGTTTTGTTATTTGCCCCAAAGGCACGATGTCTAACAACACATGAGATAGTAAGAAAAGATTTTATCTTTACGACTTAATCGTAGCCAATGTTTCTGAAGAAAAATTTATTTACCCTGACCCTCACGTTTTGTATTCCGCTATTTTGTTTATCTCAAACTGAATCAACAGATTCTGTAAAAAGCCTTTCGGAGATAATTGTAAAGGCTTACGAACAGAATCGAAGCCTGGTAGATGTAGCTGCTCCTGTGAGTGTTACCGGGCAGGCGCAACTAAGCCGTTTCGGTAACATGAGTATACTGCCCGCCGTTAATATTACCCCCGGCGTTAGCATGGAAGAACGTTCACCAGGCAGTTACCGGCTTAACATCCGCGGCAGTTCTCTGCGTTCTCCTTTTGGTGTTCGTGATGTAAAAATCTACCTGAACGAAATACCGCTTACTGACCCAAGTGGCAATACTTACCTGAATCAACTGAGCTTCTATAATTTTAATTCTATAGAAATAATTAAGGGACCGGCAAGCAGTTTATACGGAGCTGGTATTGGCGGCGCAATGCTCATACATACTTTGCCTGCTAACTGGAACAAAGGGATTTCGCTCGGCTATACAATCGGTAGTTATAATATTAATAATATTAATGCTAATATAAAAACAGGTAATGCTGATCATGAAAATAGTTTTAATTATTCGCATCAAACAAGTGATGGGTATCGCCAACAGGCAAAGATGCGGAGAGATATTGCGACCTGGGAAAGTTTACTGAAAGTGAATAACAAACAGACGTTGCATGCCTACATGTCGTACAGCGATCTTTATTATCAAACGCCCGGCGGGTTAACGCTGGCACAATACAATGCTGATCCAAAACAGGCAAGGCCTGGTTCGGGTTCACAACCTGGAGCTGTGCAAAACAAAGCTGCTATTTATCAAAAAATCTTTCTCGCAGGTTTCAGCAATGAATACGAGTTTAACGATAACTGGCGCAACACAACTTCGTTGTATGGTTCTTATACCGATTTTACTAATCCTGGTATAAGAGTTTATGAACTCCGCAAGGAGCCTCACTTTGGTGGACGAAGCGTTTTTGAATATAAAAAACAGATTGGGGCCACAAGTCTGCAATTGAACTTTGGAACTGAAGCACAGAAAGGTTTTTTTAATACAAGAGATTATGGGAATAAACTTGGAGTTGCTGACTCGTTGCAATCGGATGATAATTTAAACATTTGGCAATACATGTTCTTTGCACAGGCAGATTTAAAATTACCTCACGGCTGGACGGTAACCGGCGGAGTAAGCCTGAATAGATCATCTATTCAACTCATCCACCTTACTTCCAGGCCGTCAACTACCCAGGCAAGAATTTTCAAAAACAAACTTCCTCCGCACATTGCGGTTCTAAAAAAGATCAATAAAAATGTATCCGTATACGCAAGTGTAGCACGCGGATTTTCTCCACCGACAGTTTCTGAGGTACTACGTTCCGATGGAAAATTTGGAACCAATCTGCAACCCGAAGATGGAATGGATTATGAAGCCGGCATTAAAGGCACCCTGCTGCATAACAAATTATATTTCGATATCAGCGGATTTTTCTTTGATCTAAGAAATACAATTGTACAGCGCATAGATACTAACGGTGTTTATTATTATGTAAATGCAGGTTCCACTAAACAAAATGGCGTTGAAACTTATGCATCTTACCAACTCGTTGATAATTCGCATGATTTTATTAATTCGGCAAAGTTATGGAGCAGTTATGCCTGGCATGATTTCCACTATGTAGATTTTAAACAGGTAAGTACTGATTTTTCAAAAAATAAATTACCCGGTGCGGCTCCTAATGTAGTTGTAGCAGGGCTTGACGTAACATCAAAAGCGGGATGCTACATTAATGTTACTTATAATTACGTGGACAAAATCGCACTCAACGATGCTAATTCTGCATATGCATCTTCTTATAATTTATTGGGCGCTAAAGTGGGGTATAAAAAAGATCTTAATAGAAAGATCATCGCCGAAATTTTTGCGGGAGCAGATAATATTTTTGATACAAAATATAGCCTGGGTAATGATATCAATGCTGCAGTGGGCCGCTATTACAATGCAGCCCCTGGTAGAAATTATTATGCTGGAGTATCATTCAATTTCAATAACAAATAATGGCCGTTATTTTTCTACCCGGTAAATTCTATCGATTCAAAAACTAAAATTTGTTTTTGAATTCTAAAAATATTGCCGCTACATTTGCCGGCGTAATTGGTTCTTAATTCCAATAATTTGTTGGAAAGATTAAAAGGGAAGCCGGTGTAAATCCGGCGCTATCCCCGTAGCTGTAAAAGCACATCCCAGGCCCTCGAGGGGCTTTTGGGAAAATCTTAAATTCTTCGCCACTGTTTTTTAACGGGAAGGCTTTTAAGAATGTGCCAAGCCAGAAGACCTGCCTTTTACATTAAAAACCTGCCTGACGGCAGGCAGGCAATTCAAAGCTTTCGGGTGAAAGGCATGAAGTGTAAAGGCTGAAAGGCATTTATATTTCTTTCTTTTTTTATTTCGAAAGCAGTCACAAAAAAAATTTCTAAAAATGAAAAAAAGAATTTTTATTGTGGCTGCTGTAATCTTCAGTAGCCATCTTTATGCACAGCAGGTGCAAACAACCAACGACAGCACATCTAAAACTCTTGATGAAGTAATTGTAACAGCTAATAAGTTTCCACAGAAACAAAGCGAAACAGGTAAAGTGGTTGACATTATTACACAAGACCAGTTACAAAAAAGTTTTGGAAAAACTATTGGCGAAATCTTAAACCAGCAACCGGGATTAATAATAAACGGGGCTGATAATAATTTGGGGACTAACCAAACGGTATATACACGTGGCGCTGCCGCCGCAAATACGCTGATAATGCTTGACGGCGTGCCTTTATATGACCCTTCAGGAATTACCAATGAATTTGATCTTAATAATTTTGCATTGGATAATATTGAAAGAATTGAAATCTTAAAAGGATCGCAATCTACATTATATGGTTCTGATGCTGTCGCAGGGGTCATCAATATCATCAGCAAAAAAGGAAAGGGGAAACCATTTAACGTAAACGCTGATCTTTCTGCAGGAAGCTATGACACTTACAAGGGAAATATTTCTTTAAGCGGAACTAACGGAAAAGGTCAAACGTATTTTATTTCTTACAATAAAACATTTAGCAAAGGATTTTCTTCAGCTTATGATTCGACGGGCAAACAAGGGTTTGATAAAGATGGTTTTAACCAGGATGTTATACAATTGAATTACGCCTTTCAACCATTTAAAAAGACTTCAGTGCGCATTTTCGGAAAATATAATTCTAACCATGCCGATATAGATGCCGGCGCTTTTACCGATGATAAAGACTATACCTACCATAATGATAATACGATTGTTGGCACTTCCCTCGATTATAAATTAAATAATGGATTTATAAAGTTTCAATACAATTACAATATTTTCAACAGAAATTTTATTGATGATTCTACTGATGTTGGTGGCTTTTCCAAATACCAAAAGGGCAGATATAACGGATCTTCTAACTTTGCAGAAGCCTATGCCAGCCTTAATTTGAGTAAACATATAGAACTGCTTGCCGGCGCAGATTACAGGCAAAACAAGACAGACCAGGCATATGTTTATTTACCCGATTATGGGTTTCCTGCGTTGCCTATTTCAGGCGATAGTGCCAAAACAAATCAATTTAGTGGTTATGCATCATTGTATTTAAAATCAGCTAAGGGTTTCAATCTTGATTTTGGGGGAAGATGGAATCACCATAGCATTTACGGAAATAATTTTACGTATTCCATTAATCCGTTTTATGTAATTAACCATCACTATAAAATTTATGCAAACATTTCCTCAGGCTATAATGTGCCTTCTTTATACCAGCTTTATTCAGAATATGGAAACAAAAAACTAAAACCCCAGGCAACAACAAGTTATGAAGTTGGAACGCAGTTTACCGGTGAACAAATTACCGCCAGGGTTACCGGTTTTATAAGAGACGGTAAAGATGTAATATTATTTTACACCGATCCTAATACCTACGCAAGCTATTATACAAATGGCGATAAGCAGCGCGACTATGGAATAGAAACAGAAGCTACCGTCAATTTTACTTCAAAATTTTCTGCGTCGTTGAACTATACCTATGTGAATGGAAAAGTAACTACACGGGAATCTCCGGGCAAAGACACTTCATTTTTTAATTTATACAAACGGCCAAAGAATGTTTTTAATATCTCGGTAAATTATTCGGTCACAAAAGATATGTCTGTCTCGGCCCATTTAAAAACCGTAAGTAAAGCCTTTGAACCGCAATACCAGGCAACACCTTACGAATTAAACGCTTATTATACTTTGGATTTTTATGACCGTTATAAGTTCAATAAGAAGTTGAGCATTTTTGCCCACCTGCAAAACATAACGGATCAAAAATATTTTGTAACAAGAGGATTTACGACGAAAGGTTTTAACGTAAATGGAGGCGTACAGGTAAGTTTGTAACATTATTACCCATTTTAAATGCTAACGCTAATGCTGTGAGTCATGTGTGCTACATTTGCAAAAAAATTGAATGGCTGACTTTGCCAACATATCAAGTAAGGAAACCATAACAATAACGTTTACACTTTTTGCTGTAATAGATATTCTTGGGTCCATTCCTATCTTAATTTCTTTAAAAGAAAAAATGGGCGGTGTTATTCAATCCACGCTTGCCACTATTGCTTCAGGTGCATTAATGATACTATTTTTATTTGTGGGACAACAGCTTTTAAATCTTTTAGGTTTAGATGTCCAATCTTTTGCAGTTGCAGGAAGCATTGTAATATTTATTATTGGGCTGGAAATGATACTGGGGCTCGATTTCTTTAAACAGGATAATAATCCCAAGAGCGGCAGTGTAGTTCCTATCGCATTTCCATTGATCGCTGGTTCAGGAACGCTTACCACAATTATGTCGCTAAAAGCAAATTATCACGACATTAATATTTTTATTGGCATACTCATTAATTGCGTGGTAATTTTCGCCGTATTAAAATCGTTGAGATGGATTGAAAGAGCTTTGGGTCCAAATGGTTTAATTGTAGTGAGAAAATTTTTTGGCGTTATTTTGCTGGCTATAGCGGTAAAAATATTTAGTACCAATGCGCACGGATTAATAAAATAATATTATTGTAAATTTCGGCTTATTTATGACTGGCCTCGTCGTACAATGGATAGTATAAGAGTTTCCGAAGCTCCAGATACAGGTTCGATTCCTGTCGAGGCTACAAATAGAAGTTAGTTGACTATTCTTTTTCTATGCATTAATTTCTCAGAAATTAATGCATACTCGTCAAAAAAATCTCTCACCAAATAGAGCTTGTCTCTTTTTACCCAAATTGCAATACAGTCTGCTCTTTTTTGGCTAAATAAGGTAAGTGTATTTTTTTCAGGAGAAACTTCAGAAATTTCAAAAACATAGTTCCTTGCTTTAATCCAAAGTATAGGGAAGGTAGAAACTGTTATTAAGTTATCATCAAATTTAATTTCATTAATACAAAAATTCCATGTCTTTGCTGAATAAAAAAGAATTATTAAAAACATTAAAAAGAATACTATAGAAGCAGGGAGATAAAACCCCATAACAAATGCATAGGGAGTTCTCTGGTCATCATGACTGGTGGTCAGAATACGAACGAGTGGAATCAGCATGAGAAAAATAAGAATAAGTCCAAAACTTCGATATGCGGTTCTATTTGCCTGATTTCTTCCAACTGCTGCAAGCTCATTAGATGAATACATTACTTAATTTATCTAAATTTACGCACTCCTTTGCACCAAAAGCATTAATTTTCAAATTTAAATGGCGCAAACAAAAAGAAGCGGACTATTTAAAAAGCAACAGATCACTCATTAAAAAGTTCGAACTGCTGCTATATAAGTCTACACTTGGTATTTCTTTTTAATGGGTTGTTACGTACACACGTGATGCTCTTGTTCAGAAATCTTTACATACAAGATTTTTTGGCCCATACCAACGTCTAACTAAAAAGGGATCCCAAAATTCACATAACTCTGCACCTGCTTTGAATCGTCGCTATAGGTTACGCTTAATTCCAATGGGCCTATTGGAGTGGTGTACGCAAACGTAAGTGCGTGGCCTGACAGCCAGTTATTAAATTTTAACTGGTGGTCTTCACTTATAAAATTATTGACCAGCGCATTTGACCGGGCCATCAAATGTATATTTTTGGTTACCTGCAAATCCAAACCAATTAAGAGTGAGGCCACACTTGGTGTACTTACAGTTGTTTCATTTAAGCCGGCAAATAAAACCTGGTTTCTTATGGTTTCGGTTAAGCCTCCGATTTGAAAATTATTTAGAAGATTTTGTTTGTAATTAAAATTGATGCCGGATTGGAACAACGTGAAAAACGTAAGCTTTTTGGTTATGGGTGTATAAGTTTCCGCATGCAGCACCATGCGTTCGTAATTTTTGTAGTTAATGCCTGCCGAATCAATATTAGTTATCAGGATTCCATTTGAATAAAAGTCCACATCAGGGCTTTGATTATATACAACACCGAGTTCGGCATTTACTTTAATACCTCTTTTGGGATATAAACTTTTATCCAAAGTATTAATATTCCAATAAACGAAAGAAGTCAAAAAATCATTTTTACCCTTTGCTTCCAATTGAGATTGTATCAGGGGATTTATCTTTACCCATTCATAACGGGAACCGATACCCGCAGTAAAACTGCGACTACCGGAATACTCTGATTTTATTTCACCCTCATAATAATATTGTTTGTATTGCCCGCTTTTACTAAAATTGTTG
>NZ_JBMQQG010000071.1:0-11541 GCF_057362405.1 Ginsengibacter sp. | reverse complement strand
TAAGAATAGTAAATTTTACTATTCCGTTTTAACTACAGAAATTGTCAACATGTTGCATTTTTTCTTAAAAAAGAATATATTGTATCATATATAAAATGATTATTTTGCCTTGAATTTAAAAACTAAAATGATTGCTATGACAAACTTTCGCAAGTATTTTCTGCTATCGATTGTAGCTAATATTTTTTCGATAATGACTTTCGGACAAAATACGATCATAAATGGTTCGGTTAAAAATAGTGCAACCGGCGAACCCATACCAGCAGTTTCTGTAACCATTAAAGGTTCGGGTGCAGGAACCTACACGGACGATAAAGGCAATTTTTCTTTGGAAACAAAAGCGCCACTTCCCTTTACGATAATTGTATCTTCAATAGGATTTAAATTACAGGAAGTTCCGGTTAAACTGGCTTCTCAAGTTCTTAATATAACTCTTTCACCGGAAAGTGCATTGGGCCAGGAGGTAGTGGTGGCAGCTACGAGAACGCCATCGAGAATATTAGAGTCACCAGTTACAATAGAAAGGATAAGTGCTGCTAATATTCGCAATACGGCGGCCGTTTCTTATTATGATATGATTTCAAAATTGAAGGGTGTAGACGTAGTAACTTCTTCCCTCACCTTTTCTACACCGAGCACAAGAGGTTTTAATGGAAGTGGTAGTGTTCGTGTAAACCAGATTGTTGATGGGATGGACAACCAGGCTCCCGGATTAAACTTTTCTGTAGGAAGTGTAGTTGGCTTAACAGAACTCGATGTAGAAAGTGTAGAATTATTGCAGGGGGCATCATCTGCATTATATGGGCCGGGTGGAATGAACGGAGCAATAATCATCAATAGTAAAGATCCCTTCAAATACCAGGGACTCTCTTTCCAGGTTAAAACGGGTATTATGAACGTTGGCAATAGCGCCAGGGATGCATCGCCTTACTATAATTGGGATTTGAGATGGGCAAAAAAAGTAAGCGAGAAGTTTGCGTTTAAAATGGGCGCTCAATTGATCCAGGCCAAAGATTGGGTGGCAAATGATTATCGTGATTATGATCGACTGGCGACAACTGGCGGTGTAAAAAATGGCACACGCGAAACTGATCCTAACTATGACGGCATAAACGTTTACGGTGATGAAACGACAGTTGATATAAAATCAAATGTCTTAAATCCATTAGCGCAGCAGGCTCCATTCTATGCGCCTTACATTAATGCCATGCAGTCTTCTATCCCCGTTTCACGTACTGGTTATCAAGAAAAAGATATTGTAAATCCCAACACAGTAGATTTTAAATTATCCGGAGCCGTTAGTTATAAGCTTTCGCAGCGGACTTCTTTAAATGCAGAAGGATATTGGGGAACAGGAAATACTGTATATACCGGAAGCGACCGGTATAGTTTGTTGAATTTAAAGATTGCTCAATATAAAATTGAATTAGTTAATACCAATTGGTTTTTGAGAGCATATACTACCCAGGAAAATGCCGGAGATTCTTACAACGCAACAGTTACCACTCGGCTGGTGAATGAAGCATGGAAGCCAAGTGGTGGCAGCGATGGATGGTATGCTCAATATTCGTTTGCCTTCTTAAATGCAAAACTATCTGGCATGTCGGATATCGCCGCGCATAATGCTGCCCGCGCTGTTGCAGACCAGGGCAGGCCTGCTCCTGGCTCTGCAGAATTTAAACAACTTTTTGATAAGGTAAGGAGCATTCCGATTTCCCAAGGTGGCGGTAAATTCGTTGATAAAACAAATCTTTACAATGTAGAAGGACAATATAATTTAACTTCTGTTACATCAAAATTTGCTGATGTTTTAGTTGGTGCCAATTTTAAAAGATATGTATTGAATTCCGAAGGGACTTTGTTCGCTGATTCAGCAGGAAAAATTCCTATTAATGAATATGGCGCTTACATACAGGCCACCAAACATTTCCTGAATGACAAACTTAGATTGATTGCTTCAGCACGCTATGACAAAAACGATAATTTCGCAGGTAGGTTCACACCACGTCTTTCTTTTGTAATTAAAGTGTCAGAAGATAATAACATAAGGTTGTCTTACCAGGAAGCGTACCGATTCGCATCAACACAAATGCAATATATTAATTTGAGAGTTGCCGGCGGTGAAGCATTAATTGGCGGAGTGCCGAGTTTTAAAACATTCTATCATTTCGGCACTAACCCTGTTTATTCAATAGATGATAATTTGTTAGCAGGGAAGCCGCAGGTATTAAATGTTCCTACATTTAAAGCTGAAAATGTAAACTCATTTGAAGTTGGTTATAAGGGGTTAATGGCGCAGAAAAAATTACTCTTGGACCTTTACGGTTATTATGGAATTTATAATAATTTTCTTTCAAGAACGCTTGTGGCCCAATCTGTAAGCGGAGATAAAAGCGTATTCAGCGGCACCCCTGATCAAATAAAAGCAAACCTGAATAATCCTAACCTGGTAACTACTTTTTCAATTCCGTATAACGTAAGCGGCAATGTAAATACGTATGGTTTTGGAGTAAGTATTACGTATGCTTTGCCTCATAATTTTGTAATCAGTGGCACTGTGAGCTCAGATAATCTTGATAAGGTCCCCGCAGGTTTTGCCGCAGACTTCGATGCACCCAAATACAGAGCAGGAGCTACTTTTAGCAGTACTGGCTTTGGTTTTCAAAACAGGCTGGGTTTCAGTGTAACTTACCGTTGGCAGGATAAAATAAATTTTGAAGGCGACTTTGCAAATGGTCTGCTTCCTGCATATCAAACCGTGGATGGCCAGTTAAGTTTTAAATTTCCTGAACAAAAAGTATTGTTGAAACTTGGCGCTACTAATTTATTAAATCAATATTACCGCGATGGATTTGGCAATGCCACTATTGGTGGTATTTATTATGTAAGCATTGGTTACAACATATTTTAACGCTATTAATTTTATCATTATTAAAGAACTGATATGAAAATAAATATTCTTCAATATAGCACGATCACAAAAATATTATTGCTCATTGCAATAGCTGCTTTTGTTATTTCATGTAACAAGGATCTGCCCGAAGCCACACCAATTGTTTATCCGCCGCCAAACAATAGTGCAACAACCATTGGTGCTGCAATTAGCAGTGATACAAGCTATAGTTTTTTTAAAGCAGCAGTTGCGAAAGCAGGATTGCTGGCCACTTTGAGTGATAGTACAAAGCTCTTTACGGTTTTTCTACCAAATAATGCTGCATTCAGGGCATCGGGTATCCCTTCAGTAACGGTTGTGAATTCACTTCCTTTGTCAAGCCTTGTACCGTTAGTTCAATATCACATTATTCCGGGCCAGCAATATCTTTCAACCAATGTACCCACTACTTTTCCTGATATTCAGTTGCCGTCTTATTTAACTATTGGTACGTTGCCGGGAACTCCTATAAAATTAAATATGTCTACTTTTCCTTCAACCAGAACAACTGGTTTTTGGGACAACAATATACCGGTTATACGACCCGATCTCAAATTCAATAATGGAGTGATACATTTGGTTGCAGCACTTGTCGCTCCGCCGGGCAAGGTTCTTAAAGATGCCATGTACAGCAATTCTAATCTTACTTATTTTAAAGCCGCTATAGCAAGGGCAGACAGTGGACAAACCGGACTAAATAAATTGGATTCTCTCTTAGGTTATGCGGTTACCAACATGACAGTGCTGGCCCCTAGCGACGCCGCTTTTCAAACGCTTATATTCGGACTTGCTTTCCAGGGTTATTTGAATTTTGTAAGCCAGTATCATCCACCTACGGGCACCGATAGTGCCAATGCTGTTGCTACAGCAAACGGAGCAGTTGCAGCCGGTCCGGCATTTTTGAGTACTAACAATGTGACTACCGCAGAAGTTGCCGGGATTATGGCATACCATTTTTTGGCAACTGATCAGGGGCTGGGTTTTCAACCAAATATCAGGGCCTTTTCTGTAAACTTTTCGGCCACGCCTTCGTTTTATACAACCCTCGTAAATACTGTTGTTCCCGCATCCATTCAGCCGGGAATCCTTGCATCGGCAACTTTTACCGGGCCATTTGTTACGAAATTGCAATTTACAGGTGCTGGAACTTTCCCCTCTGGAGGCCAGCCCTATTCAGGCGCAGCCGCTACTGCAACATCTATAGATAACCATTGCGTTAACGGTGTTTATTATGTAATTGACAAAGTTTTATTGCCGCAGTAGTTTTTTGAATTGAAAATAATAAATGGCTTAATACGGTATCCTTTTGTTAAATGGAAAAAAGCGTTTAAGCGATGTCGTTATTGATTATTTTATCGCCGTATCAAAAAGGCCAATGTTGATTACTGTTTATTGATGGCATATACTTTGAGGCGTTTAATCGTTTGTTGGAGGGCATAAGAAAGGATCAATCATTTTTAATAAATATATCAGGATGAAAAAAGTATTAATTGCACTGGACTATGAGCCACCGGCTCAAAAAATTGCGGAGACAGGGTATTCATTGGCCAAAGGGATGAATGCGGAAATTATTTTATTACATGTTCTGTCCGACGCTAATTATTATGCTTCTCTTAATTATTTCCCGGTTATGGGGTATGAAGGATTTAACAATATAAGCACGCTCCCTGTGGAAAATATGGATGACTTAAGAAAAACTGCGCAGGAGTTCCTTGATAAATCAAAACAGTATTTGAACGACGATACCATTACAACAGTTGTTAAAGAAGGTGATTTTGCTGAGGGCATTATTGCGACTGCCGCAGAAACTAATGCGGATGTAATAGTAATGGGTTCTCACGGGCGCCGCGGGTTGGATAAGATGCTGATGGGAAGCGTAGCCGAAAGAGTTTTACACAAGAGTACGGTGCCCCTCTTTATTATCCCTACAAAAACTGTTGAATAAAATTTAGCCACGCACTAAATTTTCCTACGGAGCTGTTTCAATAACTTCAATTGTATCTCCTACATGAATAAACCCTGTATCACGATGTAACAGGTTCTGCCCAAAATAAACTTTGTTATTCTTTTGCCGGTAAGAGGCAAGCGTTCTTAGTGGCTCAGCCGATTTTGATGCGTCATTCTGGTTAACGGTAGGTATTGTACAGCGGGCACAAAGTTTTACCCCAAAGAAATTCACAGAATTTATAGTGAAATGCATCATCATATCTTCTTCATAAGGCTCACCGCCCGTAAAGACAATATTAGGCCTGAAACGATTAATGGGCAATGGCTCTGGGAGCCTATTATTTAAATCGTCTAATGAAGACTGGCCTATAATTAATGTAGGATATCCGTCAGAGAAAGAAGTGACTTCATTATGGTAGGCATAATTTTTATCAACTGATCTTTTTGTAGAGTCAGGCATGTAAACCAATCGGCATCTTACGGATAACATTTGCGAAAACCATTCGTCTGCGATTTCGCTTACAAAGATTGCCGTGCAATTTTCCTCAAATATTTCAACATTTACTTCTTCGTTTACCTCAGGGAGAAAGGGAATGTTTATTGTTAAATCAGAACTTTGTTTGTGATACACTTTAAGACCTTCAGGTATTAATTCAACCTGCAGCAGAGCCATAGAAGGCACTTCACGTTGAGTAATAAACCTGTTATTTTCATCAACAAGCATCCACCTTCTATCAAGGTCAAATCCTCTCTCAGAAATCTTTGCGGCGGAAACAGAAATTCCGCCTAAGGATTTTATTGGATAAATAAATAGTTCACTTACGGTAAGCATTTATCAGTTGTTGGGCTGAAAATAAATTTATTTCTTAAAATAACTGAAATAATTTTTGCACGTTTAGCAGGAACAATAAAGCAGCCCGTTTGAGCTGCCTTATCATAATATGGATGCTATCTTAGTTCTACCTTACAAATTTTAAAGCCTTTCTCTCATTGTTATTTACAGCTTCAAGTAAATAAATTCCCTTTTGTTGAGGAGCGGGCAGGCTAATTTGCCCATTAATATTTTCCATTGATTTTGAATAAACGATCCTGCCGGTTATATCCCTGATTGAAAGCTCTAATCTTCCTGTAACATCGTTTAATAAGATGCTTAGGTTATCCTGCACAGGATTTGACAAAAGGCGCACATTCCATTTGCCGGTACCATGGAGCTTTAAAGTAATAATATTAGTGTTTACCGATTTTCCATCGTTGTCTATTGCGACTAACCGGTAATAAATAATATTTTTGCCGCTATTTGCTACACCCGCGTCAGTAAACGAATACGCATGGCTGTTAGGAGATAACGTGGCCGCCTGAACGACGCCAATGTCAGTAAAATGTTGTCCGTCGAAACTTCGTTGTACCGTATAGTTTTTCGTATTCACTTCCTGCGCCGTATTCCATTTTAATAGCCCATCATTTCCAATGAGACTAACGGTAAAATCGGTAAGCCTGATCGGCAAAGGCGTAAACGTTCCGTCTACCACAAATAAATCGAAAGCATTTGGATTATCACCATCCGTGGCATTGAACATGATATGGCCGTTAAATATCAATAGCGAATTAGGGTCGGCGTCCTTTGCGTTAAGATTAATATCCTTAACCATTGAAGTATTTGCAGAAGTTCCATCTGTTTTCCAAAGCTCGTTTCCAAATGTGCCATCATTGCCGGAAAAAAACAATGTAGTAGTAGTATATAAATAGCTGCCCCCGGTTGTGTCAACACCGCTTCCACTTCCCGGATTTATATCTTTTACCACCTGCGTGCCTCCGGATGTGCCGTCAGAAATCCACAGCTCTATACCCTGGGTTGGAGTGCGTGCCGTAAAGAAGAATTTATTGCCTTGAAACAAGGCCTGGTTAAAACTTGTGTTAGTTATGTCGGCATTATAAGGTAGGAAAACTTCGGGAATATCACCGGCGACCACTGGTGAAAATGATTTAAACAAAACTGTTCCTCCCGGTGTCCCATCTGTTTCCCACAGTTCAGCACGAGTTCCGGGACCGCCGTCCGAAACCGGAAAAATAAATTTGCTGGGGTAGTTTACGCCATCTATTGCAGCAATAAACGGAATGCTTGTTCCAGTTGCAGAAACAATATTCTTCAAAAGTATGGTATTGGCAGTGGTGCCGTCCGTTACCCATAACTCGCCATTGCTTGTGCCATCAGTAGCCTGGAAAAATGCTTTATTATTGAATGTATGGAAACCCAGGGAAAGTGGAAAGTCAAATCCGAAAAAACTAATACTTGCGGAACTGCCAGTTCCCGGGTTAATATCTTTTACGAGAGCAGTTCCACCAGTTGTTCCATCGGTTTTCCATAATTCTTCTCCGTGCGTTGCATCAGTTGCTGTAAATAAAAATGAACCATTTAATGGATAGAAATTATGTGGATTCGACGAATCAGCGTTTGCATTGCCAGTATTTATTTCTTTTAATAGAGCGGTCCCTGCACCCGTTCCATCAGATTTCCATAATTCAACGCCGGAAGCAGCGGTATTGGCAGCAAATAATAAATAAGTACCCGAGGATGTCATGTGATAGTTGCCCTCACGGTTGCTGCTATCTGTTCCAGGCACAATGTCCTTTACTAGAGTAGTGCCGGCATTTGTGCCATCTGTTCTCCATAATTCCCGACCTTCCGCAGCAGTTCTTGCACTAAAATATATAAAGCCGTTAAGCACAGTAAAATCATCGGGTGCAGAACCCGTGGCACCGGCAAAAATGTCTTTTACAAGTGTTGTACCTCCCGCGGTTCCATCGGTAATGTAAATTTCAGAACCAGTTGCCGGAGTGCTTCCCCTAAATATCAGTTTGCCAGCGAGCACAAAGCCAAATGATTCATATTTGACTGGCGTTCCCACGGGTACAGTGCCCCCAAGTGTTGCATCAGTTTTCCAAATAGAACTATCAAGTTCAGAAACGGCGATGGCTAACGTATTACTTAGCGCCGCTCTGACACCCAAGCTATTGTTGTTGTTTATTTGGGTAACCTGGGCGTTCAAAAAGAAAGTAACGTTGGCAATTAAGGCGGATAAGAGTAATTTTCTTTTCATGTTTTCTTTGTATAAATATTGATCAATAATTATTTCGTGTTTTCGAAAATCACTTGTTGTAAATTTCAAATCCACTCTTTAAGATAGTTTTGCGGCCAAGTTGAATTGAAATAATCAACTAACAGGTTAATCAACTCCAATAAATAAAAATGACTTATAGCTAAATGAGGTATAGTATTTCTAAGGATATGATTTTGTAGTTATCCAGGCGGTGTACGAAAGTAAAACGTCCCGGGATTTAAGGGGTAAATCAGAAAGGAAAGTTATTAAAAATTTTATCGTAAATCAAGAAAAAGAATGCGAGATTAATTATAAATTATTAGCAGAGCGGAAAATTAATACGCTTTATAGCTATGCAATATCCATGGCTTTAATTTCCTCTTTATATTTCGCAGGAAGAATAATTGATTTAACAACCCCATCTAATTTTAAAAAGCGGCTTAATTTGTAAAAAGGCAGGATTAACCTTAAAAATGAAAACTCTCTTAGATGTAATAATTGCCGCACGTTTTCGGGTATCACAATTATTTGCCCTTCAATTAAAACACGGTAACGAAAACTCCCAAGGTGTTTTTTATATTGTTTATAAAGGTCTGTTGTGTAATTACTTTTCACAAGATCATGCTCGAGGTCGTATTTTCTTATCGCCAGCCAGGCCGAATAATTATCCGGAACGCCTTGTAAATTCATCCTTTGTCCAAAACGGTAAAATACGTCAAATACATCTTCCTTTTCTTTTAGTGAGAGTTTTCTTTCCAGCACCTCGAAGGATGCGATGCTATAGTGAATCAGCATAAAAAGAACATCTCTGAAGGCCCATTCCGGAATCGTTTCGCCTCGTGCTTTTTCGACTTTGCTATGAATAGAGGAAATACTGTCAATTATTTTCAATGCTTCATCATATTCTGCAAAAAGTATTTTCTTTGAGTAACTCACAGTCGAAAATAATCGACCTAAAGGATCTGACGGAAGTTTCCCTGTAAAATAAAGCCAGTCAACTGCCTTGTTCAACGCAAATTCAGCTGCTGCCCCGGCGAAAATAAAAAGGACCGTGTCGCTTTTTCCCCAAATTAGCCGGACAATCGAATTTTTTTCAACAAAATATTTCATAAAAACAATGCAAGTTATTACCAAAAAGTAAGAACCTCTTCAATTTCAGAAAAGGCCAGTAAGGAGTAAAGAAATAACAAGTGTAGGATCTTACCATAATCGCCTGATGACGTTTATGATGATTGTTATGGCAACACTGATTACTATCATGGTAACGATTGGAAAATAGAAGCGGAAATTTCCTTTTACAATTCTTATATCGCCCGGAAGCTTTCCAAGCCATTTAAAATTATCGTAGAAAAAATAAACCAATACCCCGGCAATTAAAATACAAAGTCCTGCTACAATAAGATACTTGCCGGTTTGCTGATCCATTTTTTTAAGGATTTATTCCTCACCTATTTTAAAGTCCACAAGTTTATTGATTTCCTCTTATATAACCATTAAATGAAATTTGATCTTTTGAGGTGCTGATAACACTAAGGCTTGCTTTCCCATTATTGAACACGGTAAAAAAATATTGCTGGACCTGGGTTATATCTTTAGGCTTTATGGTTATAGTCCAGCCATCTTTCTTATAGGGCGATACCGAGTAAGAGAAATTGGTCGACGTAAAATCAAGTGATGATTTGGTTTGATCTATTGGAACAGCATATGCGTGTCCAAAATAGGGCAGATAACTTATCAAAGAATCTTTGGTTACCCTAACATCATATTGAGAAGTAAGGTTTCGGAAATTCCCTCTCAATGGTGTTACCGTTTGCGCTTCAAAAACAAAATGCTGTGAATCTACCATGTTCCGGAAAGCCATTTGTTTGGCGTCATTTTTTTTATTTTTTTGAGCCATTCCGCCCGGCGAAAAAACGATAAGAAAAGAACAGGTGATGAATAAAAAACGTAAATATTTTATGTATTTCATTTTGAAAATTTATAAAAAAAAGCGGCAAAAATTGCACCGTGATTGTCTATAGAAATGTGAAAAGATACAGGAGCGTTATGTTCAGGAAAGAAAAAAGAATAATATTCAAAACCCTACAAATAAATTCCGATTACCAGGAAGAGCGCACATAAAACAAAAAGGATAATCAATAAGGGATAAATAAATTTCCACCATGCTTTGAGACTTACGTTAGCTAGAGCAAGAGAAGGTAATATTAGTCCTGTTGGTGTGAGGAAGCCCATGATGCCCATTCCAAATAAGTACGTATTTACGATTTCTCTTCCCGGAACATTTACAATCACCGCAAGGCCTCCAATGATTGGCATTGTGAGTACCGCCATCCCTGAAGAAGACGCAATGAACAATGTAAAACCCATGTATAATATCAACAACACTACTATGAATAAGGAAGGCGGCATTCCACTCACTAATTCTGCGGAATAAAATAATATAGAATCGCTGATATGGCCATTGTTTAAAACAATTGTGACACCCCTGGCTACACCCACTATAAATGCCACGCCTAAAAGGCCCTCTGCACCTTTAATAAATTGATCCAGGAATTTTTTTTCGTTAATTCTTTCGATTATTGCAATTATTATTGCCGAAGCTAAAAACAAAGTCGACATTTCTGTAAGCCACCAATCGAACCAAACAACTCCTGCTATCATTATTAAGAATGTTGCAAGAAAAAGAGTAAGTAACAATTTTGTTTTTGATGAAAGGCTGGTAATTACTTCATTACTATTTATTTTCTCATAATTTATTGACGCAGACCCATCAACCCGGTAAACAATAGATTTTGAGGGGTCTTTTTTAATTTTTTGTGCGTATCGCACCAGGTACCATATTATGACTGCGGTTGAAATAACAAACATCAGTATTCTTTCTATAAGACCATCTGACCAGTTTACACCTGCTGCATTGGACGCAATTATCGTGGCAAATGGATTTGTGAACGAAGACAATGAACCCAGTTGTGTTCCCCCAAATATTACGGCAAGCGGCACTAACAGATCATATCCCGCTGCCAAAAAAAGCGGGATCATTACCGGATAAAAAACAAGCGCTTCCTCAGCCATTCCGTAAGAAGAACCTGCAAATGAAAACAAAAACGTGAGAATAATGATAAGCCATGCTTCTTTGCCTTTCATACTGTGTGAAAGTGACGTGAGTCCTTTCACCATTGCCCCGGTTTCATGAAAAACGTTCATGAATCCGCCAATAATCAAAAGAAATAATATAATGTCAATCGAATCTGTAATGCCAAGTAATGGCGCCTGGAGCACCTGGACAAATCCCTGCGAATTCTTTTTAATCTTGTGAAAACTTCCTGGAACAGCCACCGGTTTGCGAATTGACCCGGAAGAGAATTTCTCGGGGGCAATTCTTATTTGCAGACTGTCAAGGGTATGTTTAGTAAATGGAAGAAGAGCCGCACCCGAATCATAATTTATTACAAAGTTACTTTCGTTGTAAGACAAGGTATTGTATCTGCCCGCGGGAACCAGCCATGTTGAAATTGCAGCTATAATTATCACGATCATTAAAATGGTAATAGGAGAGAGCAGTTT
>NZ_JBMQQG010000070.1:0-6176 GCF_057362405.1 Ginsengibacter sp. | reverse complement strand
GTAATATTTAACCAGGCTGCTGTTAAAGCCATGGGCTTACACAACCCAATTGGTAAAACAGTTTCAATGTGGGGCGAAAAGAAACAGATTGTCGGGGTCGTGAAAGATTATCATTTCCAGTCATTGTATAAAAAGATTGGGCCTGCATTTTTTACTTATTCGCCAATAAATCCAATTACCCTTGTTAAGATACAATCCGGAAAAGAGCAGCAGGCGATTGCGGGTATTAAAGCTTTGTATAAAAAATATAATGCGGGCCTTGATTTTAGTTATGCATTTCTCGATGATGATTATAACAAGCTATATGCCTCTGAGCAAAGAGTAGCTGAATTGTCAAAATATTTTGCGGGTATTGCAATCTTAATTTCATGTCTTGGTTTATTTGGCCTTGCAGCTTTCACGGCGCAAAAGCGGCAGAAAGAAATCGGGATAAGAAAAGTTGTTGGTGCTTCTATCAGCAATATTGCCGCTATGCTATCTGCCGATTTTCTAAAACTCATATTGGTTTCTCTTTTAATTGCTATCCCATTTTCGTGGTGGGCAGCCAATCAATGGTTGCAGAGCTTTGCCTACCGGGTAAGGTTAAACGCAGGCGTGTTTGTCGTTACGTCGATAACTATTATTGCGATTACATTAATTACCATAAGTTTTCAAACAATAAAAGCGGCATTGGCAAACCCGGTGAAAAGCCTGAGGACAGAATGAACTCCAGCTAACAGCTTAATTAAAAATTATGTTTAAAAACTATCTCAAAATAGCCATCCGGCATCTCACCCGGCACAAGCTGTTTTCTTTGATAAACATTTTGTGTCTTGCCATCGGCATTACCTTTTCTATCATTATAGGCGTATATATTTTGAACGAAGAAAGTGTAAATGCTAATCTTAAAAACGTCGGCAACCAATATATCATCAAGAGCAACTGGAAAGTTAAAGAAATGGGTATGGATATTACCACCATCGGCCCGCTGGCAAAAACAATGAAGGAGGAATTTCCCTCGCTTGTAGAAAATTATTATCGTTATAATCCTGTGGCAACCGTGGTTTCAGTGGGCAACAGTCATTTTAAAGAAAACATTGCTATTGGAGATACAACACTGGTTTCGATGTATGGCTTTCCTGTATTATACGGCAATAAAGAAAAAGTCTTCACTAACATTAATTCAGCTTTAATTACAGAAACTATTGCTCAACAACTTTTCGGAACAAAGAATGCCGTTGGAAAAGTATTCGGTATTACCACAACCGTAAATAATGAAAAGCAACAATACACCGTTAGTGCAGTTTTAAAAGACATTCCAAAAAATTCGGTTACGGGATTAATCAATATTGATTACAATGTTTTTGTGCCTACAGAAGGCAGCAGGTATTATTCAAACTTGCCGGATGCTGACCCTTCAGAAGGGTGGACCGCTGCTTATGAAATAGGCATGCTTGAATTGAAACCTGGTGTTACGCCGCAGCAAATGGTGCGCCCTTTTGAACAGGTACTAAAAAAATATACAGATAAGAACACGCAGGATAATCTTACTGTTGAACTGGCACCTGTTAAAGATTATCATTTAACCAGCAATAACAACGCCGTGCAAAAAATGATAACAGCGCTTTCATTTATCGCTGCATTTATTTTATTGATGGCGATCATCAATTTTGTGAACATTAATATCGGCACATCATCTTATCGTTTAAAAGAAATCGGGTTGCGAAAAGTTTTTGGAAGTATGAGAGCACAGTTGATGATGCAATTTATTTCGGAAGCTTTGGTACTTGCTTTTATCGCGACAATTCTATCATTAATTTTTTATGCATTACTCAGGAATGCATTTACAGAAATTTTAAATACTTCGCTGCCTTCCTTCTGGCATTTTAGTTTACAACAAATAAGTCTGTTTGTTATGTTGATCATTGCCATTGGTTTGCTGTCGGGCATCTATCCTGCGTTTGTGCTTAGTGCATCCAATACTATTAATTCCATAAAAGGAAAAACAGATTCAGCAAGGGGCGGATTGTTATTACGCAAAGGGTTATTAATCGTTCAGTTTAGCCTGGCGATTATCGTTTTCATCAGCGCATTAACTGTTTCCAGGCAAATGTCTTTTATATTCAATAAAGATCTTGGGTATAACAAAGAGCAGTTGCTTATTGTTGATACTTACCCTAAACAATGGG
Source organism: Ginsengibacter sp. (assembly GCF_057362405.1). Lineage (NCBI taxonomy): Bacteria > Pseudomonadati > Bacteroidota > Chitinophagia > Chitinophagales > Chitinophagaceae > Ginsengibacter > Ginsengibacter sp. The sequence continues at coordinate 4,008 of NZ_JBMQQG010000070.1, read as the reverse complement.
ATTCCGTTGGTGTGCAAAAAATGAAAATGATAAAAGAACAACTGCTCACGTTGCCTGCAGTAAAAGACGCATCATTGTCATTTGAAATTCCCGTACGTAAACCGCCGGGGCAAATTACCTTGTATCCGCAAGGGCAGGAAAAAAACAATCCATTGGTATTAGCTGCATTTGCTGCAGACCAGGATTATGCTGCCACATTCGGTTTGAAAACTACGGCCGGATCATTCTTTAATCAATCAGGAGCGTTCACACCCAATCAAATTGTTGTGAATGAATCTGCCGCAAAAGCATTGGGTTTTATTGATGCCGCATCAGCGGTGGGAAGGCAAATAACTCAACCCACCGGCAATCCCGTATTAACCATCGCGGGTGTAATAAAAGATTACAACTATTCAAGCCTGCAGCAACACATAGAGCCGGTGGTTATTGTTCATTTTGAAGACACGAAAACGTACCGTTACATGAACCTGAGATTACGTACCGGCAATTATCCAAAAGCAGTAGCAGACATAAAAAAGAAATGGAAAGTATTGTTACCCGAAGCGCCTTTTGAGTATAGTTTTATGGATGATAAGTTTCAATTATTATACACATCTGAAATGCAATTGAAGAAAGCGGCAGATATAGCAACAGCGCTGAATTTAATTATTGTATTTGTGGGCGTTTTTGGTGTGGTTGCATTTACGCTTGCCAAACGAAATAAAGAGATTGCCGTTCGTAAAGTGTTGGGGGCTGATGTTAAAAATATTTTATCGTTGTTTATAAAGGATTATGCGTGGCTGATATGTATTGCCAATATTATTGCCTGGCCGGTTGCATATATTATATCTAATCATTGGTTAGAAAATTATGCTTACAGGATACAGCAAAATGTTGTTCCGTATGTCGTTGTATGTGTTTTTATTTTTATGGTGGCTTTTGTTCTTATAACAGCACAATGTTTTAAAGCGGCAATAGCAAACCCTGTGAAAAATTTAAGAACGGAATAATTAAAAGTAAAAATTATTACTAACGTGTATGTAACATGTGCGCTTTTCACGTAAAAGTGTTCGATTGCGCACAGTCGCAGGAAATTATTTTTATACCAATTTGTTCTTTATCAGTAAAATATAATATTGGTATGCATATTGAAAAGATTAGTCAAAGAATTTTATGCTAAAGAACTATTTTAAAATCGCCTGGCGCAGCCTGCTCAAAAACAAAACATCTTCATTCATAAATATAAGTGGATTAGCCGTAGGGCTTGCAACCAGCATCATCATTATGCTGGTTATCGTAAACGAATTGAGTTACGATAAATATAATACCAACTTAAAAGATACTTACCTGTTGATGAAGAATCAGAAACAAATGGATGGCATCTCAACAGGCGATGCTACTGCGGGGCCAATGGCGGCGGCCTTTCGCAGTGAAATACCTGGAACAAAATATGCGGCCCGTGTTGCTTATTTCGACAACCAAATAATGGAAGTTGGCAATAAAACGATTTACGAGTCCGGGATAGACGCAGAACCTGATATTTTTAATATAATGACGTTTCCTGCAGTTAAAGGAAATCCTGTTGCAGCATTGCAGGATGAGGGTTCTGTTGTGATAACTGAGCAGGCGGCAAAGAAATTGTTTGGCGATGAAGATCCAATGGGTAAGTTAATCATGACTGAAAAAAACAGTTTTAAAGTAGCGGCAATCGTTCGCGATGTTCCGCCAAACAGCACCATTAGATTTGATATGGTATTTTCATTCAGCTATTTTGCAAAACAAAATCCATGGTTGAATAAATGGGATGACAATCGTATCCAAACATGGGTTCAACTAAAGCCCGGCGTTAATCTTGCATTATTAAATAACAAACTAACTAAACTGCTGCAACTGCGTTCTAACGACCCTTCCGTATCCTTATTTGTTTACCCGTTTTCTAAATTAAGATTGTATGGAAGTTTTAGTAATGGTAAACCAAATGGCGGCAGGATTGACATGGTTATATTATTAAGTGCATTGGCTCTGTTTGTTATAATAATTGCATGTATCAATTTCATGAATATCGCCACTGCACGTTCTGAACACAGGTCACGCGAAGTGGGTGTACGAAAAGTGTTAGGCGCAACAAGAAAGTTGATCATCTGGCAATTTTTAAGCGAGGCAATGTTAATGACATTTGTTGCACTTTCATTGGCTTTTGTTCTGACACAAATAGCACTCCCTGTTTTTAATCAATTTACAGGAAATAACCTGGTGATAAATTATTGGGATTGGAAATTTTGGTCGTTACTATTCGGTATAGGTTTGATTACCGGTTTGATTGCCGGTAGTTACCCGGCGTTGTTCCTGAGCCGGTTTAAAATCATAAAAGTTTTAAAAGGTGCATCCGGCAACATAAGAAGTGGTGGGGGTTTACGCAAAGCACTCGTAACTGTTCAGTTTGTTATTTCTATATTTTTAATTATTGCTACCATCGTTATCTATAAACAAATAAATCACGTAGGAAATCGTCCGTTAGGTTACGACCAGGATAACCTGGTTGACATAGCCGCCAATAGCGGGTTGTCGGGTAAGTTTCAAATATTAAAAAATGATTTAGCGCAAATCCCCGGCGTTAAAAATATGACCGCAGGCTCTGATAATATTTTACAATTTGGCGGAAGTGTAACGGGTATGGACTATCCCGGCAAAATTCCCGGGCAGGAAATTTCTGTTATCGTAAGTTCCGTGCAATACGACTGGACAAGGACAGTGGGCATAAAGATGCTTGAAGGAAGAGACTTTAGTCCTTCATATGCAACCGATTCGTCTGCCTGTATTATCAATGAATCCACAGTCCAAAAAATGGCTTTAAAAGAACCTGTTGTAGGTCAAAAGATCGGCGGCAAAAATGTAATTGGCGTATTTCAAAACTTCGTCTACAACAACCCGTCAGGTATTATTGCGCCAATGGTTATTTCTTTACAAACAAGTAACCTGCCGCACTTCTTTGTGCGCATTAAAAATGATGACCGGTGGCAAAATACAGTTGCACAAATTGAGAAGGCCGTAAAGAAAATAAATCATAATTACCCTTTCGAATATTCTTTTACAAAAGCCGGTTACCAAAGGAGATTTGAAGAATGGAGCTCCGTTGGTTTGGCGGCAACTATATTTGGTTCCATGGCGATATTCATCGCATGCCTTGGCTTATTTGGCCTTTCATCTTTCCTTGCCGAAAAACGTGGCAAAGAAATTAGTATCCGTAAAGTGTTTGGAGCCAATGGAAAAAGTATCTGGTTATTGCTGTCCAAAGATTTTTTAAAACCGGTTGTAATTGCAATGCTTATTGTAATACCGGTATCAGTATGGCTGGCGCATGCTTTTCTTTCAGGCATTACGTATCATACAGAACTGACGTGGTGGATGTTTGCACTTGCGGCGGTTCTTACCATTGTAATTGCGTTGATAACAGTAAGTTTCCAGGGAATAAAAGCAGCGGTTGCCAACCCGGTGAAGAATTTAAGAAACGAGTAGCCTTTTCAACCCCTCCATCGGAGGGCTAAGAAGGTTCATAACAATGAACTTCATTAATTTTATAAAACACAAAAGCTTCACTCCCCTGGAGGAATAAGAAGGAGGCCTTATGTTTAAAAATTATTTCAAAATAGCGACGAGGCATCTTGCGGGCCACAAACTGTTTTCACTGATAAATATTTTTTGTCTTTCTATAGGTATCACTTTTTCCATGATTATCGGCGTGTATGTTTTGAACCAGGAGGAAATAAATGCAGGCCTTACAAATATTAATGACCAATATTTAATAAAGAGCAAATGGAAACAGGATAATATGGGCATTGACATCACTACACTTGGACCCCTTGCAAAAACAATGAGAGACGAATATCCCCAACTCGTTGCCAATTATTATCGATTCGATCCCGTCGCAAATATTGTATCGGTTGGCGATAAACATTTCAGGGAAGATATTTCAGTAGGCGATACCACTTTCATTTCTATGTATGGATTTCCTTTGCGCTTTGGTAACCC
>NZ_JBMQQG010000069.1:0-15270 GCF_057362405.1 Ginsengibacter sp. | reverse complement strand
TGATCATCATAAATGCGTTGGGTTTTTACGACCGATAATACCAGCCCTGTATCTGTTTGCATAAACTTACAACTAACATCTTTACCTGGCCGGTACTCCTGTATCAAACTGTTTTGTCCCAACACACTTACTCTAGAGTCCGCACCCGCCTTCACGGAATGTAAGGTAAATGATCTTCGGTCACCTTCCTTCCAGGAAGCAGCATCTGTAACAATAGCATATACCGTTTTATTATCAAGGCTTCTTGTGTACCAAATATTTTTTTCATTGGTAATTACCCATGGACGTACACTGTCCACCGCTTCCCTGTTTACAAAATACCAGGCCGCCATTTCCCGCAACCTGCCCTCTTGTTCATCAGCCATTTCGCCATTTGCCTTCGGTCCGATATTCAATAGTAGCGAACCTCCCTTGCTTCTTGCCTCAATTAGTAATTCAATAAGATTTGTTCCCGATTTATACCTATCGTTAGTAGGCTGGTATTGCCAGGCTGTGCCCATAGTAATGCAGGAGAGCCACGGTTCATTCATGGTCACTCCGGGTAACATTTGTTCAGGAGTTTTTAAGGCGCCTCTTGTTATTAAAATATTAGGTTGAAGTCTCCAACAGGTTTCTTTCACAATTTCTTTCGGCTCTCCATCAATAAACAACAAATCAATCTTGCCATAATTCGTCATTAATTCTTCACATTGTTTCCTGGTAAAATCATCATACTCTTTTCTAATTGCCTTGCTCATTACAACATTATCGCGGCTGATAGGAAGATGATGTTTATACAGGAAGCTGAAGTCTTCCGGTGAAAAATAAAATCCAACCTGCAGGCCGGCGCGGCGTGTTGCGTCTACCATTTCGCGTAGCAGGTCCTTGTGATAGGGCGTATTCATAACACTAAAATCTGTGGTCTTTGTGTCCCACATGCAAAACCCTGAGTGATGTTTAGTCGTAAACATGATATACTTCATACCAGCAAGCTTGGCCAGTGTAGCAATTTCATCCGGGTCAAATTTTTTGGGATTAAATACAGTGGGCAATTCTGAAAAGTACCTTTGCACGTAGTCGTTAGATGCCCCAACCAATGAGTGGCTGATCACAATACCCAATGACACATCTACGCCAAAATGTATAAACAAACCATCATCGGTATTTTGAAGCCATTTTTCCCGTTCGGGTTTATTGAGATTGTAGTGACTGGAGTCGTTGTCAGTAACCACATCATTTTGCGCAAAACAATTGCTTGACAAACCAATGAAAGTAAATACGAAAATATTAATCCACGATTTCATAGACATTTCTTGCTAATGTAATAAAAAAGAGGGCAGCATTAATGCCCTCTTGTGTTTTAACTTAGGATTGCTTGCTTATGAGAAATTTAAAAATTATAGTTTGTCCCACCAAACTCTTGCCAGCAGAACGTCCGGGCCCTTGCTTGCCCTTTCAAACGTAGAATTAAACTTTATTATTTGAATAGTTCCACTTATTCAGTTTTCAAACTCTTTACAGGATTGGTTAACGCTGCTTTAATCGAGTGATAGCCAACGGTACAAAATGCGATCAACATCGTTACAAATATTGTAATAACAAATACATATAACTGCACGGGTATTCGAAAAGCAAAATCCTGCAACCATTTATTGCCGGCCCACCACGCAGCCGGAATTGCGATGAGTATTGCAATCCCTATCAACTGCAAAAAGTTCTTCGCGATAAGAAAAGTTATGTTTCCCACTTTTGCACCTAATACTCTTCTTATACCTATTTCTTTTGTGCGTTGCACGGTTGTGAAGGCAGCAAGGCCAAATAATCCCAGGCAGGCAAGAAGTATGGCCAGCCCTGCGGCTACCGAAAATAGCAACGATGTGCGTTGGTCAGCAAGATAAAGCCTGTTATAGTCTTCATCCAGGAAATGGTAATTAAAAGGACGATCGGGGACCCGATCCTTCCAAACTGTTTCCAGGCGGGCAAGCGTAACTTTCATATCGTTGCCGCCTACACGCAGCATAAATGTGCGTGAATAACCTCTCCCCAGAAAAATTAAGAGAGGGCCAATTGGTTCGTGAAGGCTGCTGAAATTGAAATCTTTTATTACACCAACAACAGGGCCTGTTACACCTTTGGAAATTGTTTTATTGATGGCCTGTTCGGGTGTCCAGCCAATTTTTTTTGCCAGTGTTTCATTAATGATATAAGGTTGATGAAAGTTTTCACCATTATTGGTTGTATCCATCATAGCAAAATCCGATTGCTGAAAATCCCTGCCTGCAAGCAATTGCATCTTCAGAGTTTTGGTAAAATCCAAATCAACCGGCATTGCATTTAACGATATGTCATGCTTTCCTTTTTCGTCAACTGCGGTAATGCCATCGCCCCACTGTACATTTTCCGGCGTATCATAGGAAGCAGTGACTGATGCAACGCCGGGCACTTGTGCGAACTCGCCTTTAAGGTTTTGAAAATATTGCAACATATTACCCCCTATCGGAAGCACAACGATATGGTCTTTATCATACCCCAGGTTTTTTGTTTGCATGTAATGCATTTGCTGGAGAATGATAGTTGTATAAATGATGAGGAACACTGAAATTCCAAATTGTGCAACTATTAATGCTTTCCGGAGCAAATTATTTCCACCCGTAAAAGAAAATCCTTTTTTTAATACACCAATTACCTGCGTTCCGGATAAAACCAATGCCGGATATAAGCCTGCGAAAAAACTTACCAATATTGAAAAGACTATCAATGCAATTACCGGCAGCGGCTGTAAAAGAATACCTGGCGTAAATTGCTTGCCTGTTATTACATTAAAGTAGGGAATTAGAAATATACTTAGCAGTAATGCTAGCGCGGCAGCCAAAAAAGTGATGATAGATGATTCGCCGATAAACTGTATAAACACCTGGCGCTTTGATGCACCTATTACTTTTCGAATTCCAATTTCCCCGCTTCGCCCCACAGATTGTGCTGTAGCAAGATTCGTATAATTTGCACACGCTATAATTAATATTAATAACGCAATTACGGAAAACATATAAATATAAGTGATGCTGCCATTGGGTTCGAAGCCCGGAAGCGAAGAGTATAAATGCACTTTTGTAAGCGGCTCTAAATGATAAGCGAGATAATCGTTGCCTTCCATGCCTGCATCTTTTCTTACCTCAGGTGTTTGCATATAGGCATTAACCTGCTGCTGAAATTGTGGAATACTTTTTTCATCGCGCAATAAAAAATAAGTGATCCAGTTTGCCGTCCACCAGGTTTCGTTTTTTACTCCGTTGCCGAGGTTGTAAAATTGCGTGGCAAAATCAAATTTTATTTGCGAGTTCTGCGGAACATCTTCACACACTGCGGATACTCTTAAATCCTTTCCGCCGCTGGAGAGTATTTTATTAATGGGCTCTTCTTCACCAAAATATTTTTTGGCAATGGATTTTGTGACTACAATCTTATCCGGCGCATCTAAAGCAGTAGCTGCATCTCCTTCAATAATGTGAAAAGAAAATATTTTGAAAAAAGGTGCATCAGCATACAGTATGCGTGGTTCATCAAATATCTTATCGCCATACTTTACCACGTTGTGGCTTATAAATGTTCTTGTATATTCCTCTACCAGTGGAAAGGTTCTTTTAAACTGCGGACCTACCTTGGTGCCTGTGGTTGCGGTTTTATTTACGGTTCCTGCACTTGAATATTCCATTGTTGCCCTAACAATACGGTCAGCATTTGCATTGAATTTATCGTAGCTCAATTCATGATTGATGTAAATACCAATTAGTAAACAAGCGGCTAACCCTACCGTTAGTCCGAAAATATTAATGATTGAATACAGTTTGTTCTTACGAAGATTGCGTAACGCCGTTTTAAGATAATTTCTAAACATAAGGGCTATTTATTTTTACTTCAAGACATCGAATCTCAATATTCAGATTGAAGACTGTTGTCTTATAGTTAACAATTATTCCGTTCTTAAACTTTTTACCGGGTTTGCTATCGCTGCTTTTATTGCCTGGAAACTCACTGACATCAGGGCAATCAATAAGGCCAATGAGCCAGCCATAATAAATATCCATGCCGTTATGTTTATGCGATAAGCAAAATCCTGCAACCAGTTGTTCATTAACCACCATGCGATGGGACATGCAATAACGATTGCAATTAAAACAAGCCGTACAAAATCTTTTGACAGCAGCATCACGATTTGCTGTACCGAAGCTCCGAGCACTTTCCTGATGCCGATTTCTTTGGTGCGACGTTCAGCAGTAAACGCCGCTAATCCAAATAATCCTAATGCAGAAATAATGATAGCTATGATTGAAAAAATTAAAATAAGTTGCGACATTTTTATATCCGACTTATACAAATTATTAAAGCTGTCATCCAAAAAAGTGAAATCAAATGGTTGTGCCGGAATAAATTGCGACCATACTTTTTCCGCGGCACTCAATGCCTTCGGGATATTACCGGGAACTGTTTTAATAAAAATGTATGAATCACTTCCTTCATTAAAAGATAAAACCATCGGTCCGATTTTTTCGTGCATGCTTTTATAATTAAAGTCTTTAACGATGCCGATGATTTTACCGGTATCACCGCCGTAAGTAAATCGCTGCCCGATGATTGGCTGATGCATATTGAAGGCAGCAGCAGCTGTTTCATTTAAAATATAATTGTGCATATCCTCGTTTCCCGGCTTAAACCAGCGGCCGCCTTTTAAAGTCAACTGAAACATGCTTTGAAAATTTTCGTCAACCGAAAGCTGGGCAATAGTAGGATTGAAAGTGGTATCACGCCCATCCCAATCTGCGTTACCGGAACTTGAATTACCTACATTCATTATTTCAGAACCACCAATGCTTACGGCCGAAATGCTGCTTTCCGACTGTAATTCCTGTTTCATGCCGGTAAAAAAACTCTTTCTTTGTTCGTCATTCATCTTGCTATAACTTTTCCATGGAATTTGCAAAGACATTATTTGCGATATATTGTAACCCGGGTTGGACGTCTGAATAAAATTTAATTGCTTGTAAATAACTATCGTTCCCATAATCAAAACAATAGACAAACCAAACTGAAACACTACAAGTCCTTTTCTTATAGAACCATCGCTTAATCTTAATAAGCTTTTGCCCCTAAACACATTTAACGGTTTAAAGGAAGAAAGTAACGCCGCCGGGTAAACGCCATTTAGAATAGTAGCCATGGCCAATGTCCCGAGTAATATTTTCCAAACAGCCGGAGAATTTACCGGCAATTGAAAATGCTCGCCGGTAATAGAATTAAAAGCGGGAAGGCATAGTTGAATTAACAACAAGGTGATAATTAACGACAGCAGGCTAACGGTTACAGATTCAACAATAAACTGCAGAAACAAATGACCGCGTTGTGCGCCGGCAATTTTCCGCACACTTACTTCTTTTGCACGCAGGCTGGCTCTTGCTGTTGTAAGGTTCACATAGTTAATACAGGCAGTTATTAGCAACATTAATCCAAGAACGAAAAAAATATAGGTCGTCTTTTTATTACCATGTGGCATAGTCGAACTTTGCAGGTCGTTTTCAAAATACATATCCTTTAAAGGTTCAAGGCTAACCTTCGGAAGATTATTATCATCCGACCTGTTCTTTGCAACAATATTATTTAGCTTGGATTCAACCAAAGGCTTTTTAGCGTTAGGTGCCAGTTTTAAAAAAGTAGTAAAGTTGTAATTGTGCCACGTGTTATCGTTCTTAAAACTTTGAGGATTGGAGAACCTGCCGTCCATTTGCAGCAACACATCGAACCTGAAACTGGAGTTAAGAGGATTGTCTTTAATAACTCCCTGTACGGTATAATTTGCAGTGTCGACTTTTATTATCTTCCCGATCGCACTCTCATCTCCAAAATATTTTTTTGCTTTGGATTCTGTTAAAATAATACTGAAAGGATTCTGCCCGAAAGCTGCTGCGTTGCCGGCAACAAACGAATAGTCAAAAATTGTGAACCATGTCTTTTCAACCCATGCGCTGGTTTTTTCAATAAACAATTTATGGTTGATTGTAAATACCATTCCGCCATAAGCATTGATAACAACACGGGCTGCATTTTTTACTTCAGGAATTTGCCGGACGGCAGCCGGCGCCAGCGGCATTGGAGAAGTTTCCCAAATCCATGCTTCGTTTTTATTGACTTGTATCGTATTGGTGATCCTGCAGATATTATTCTTCTCTGCGTGATAATCATCAAAACTAATTTCATTCTGCACCCATAAAAAAATAAATACAGCCGCCGTCATTCCAACGGAAAGACCGAAAAGATTAATGGAACTGGTAACCTTATTTTTCCAGATATTTCGAAATGCGGTTTTAAAATAATTTTTAAACATAAAATACTATTTATTGTAAGCCCGGCTTAGCCAATGTAATTAACTACCTATTCAGTTCTTAAATTATTCACGGGGTTAGCCAATGCAGCTTTAATTGCCTGTATGCATACCGTTAGCAGCGCAATTAAAAGAGCGATTCCTCCTGCGATCACAAATACCCATCCCGTGATAGAAATTCTGTAAGCAAAATGCTGCAACCAGGTATGCATAGCCCACCATGCCAGCGGAAATGCAATCAACATGGCAATAATGATGAGCTTTAAAAAATCCCTGGACAGCATACTAACGATACCACTAACGGAGGCGCCTAAAACTTTTCTTATTCCTATTTCCTTTGTGCGTTGCTCAGCGGCATAAGTTACCAGGCCAAACAAACCAAGACATGCAATAAAGATGGCAAATATGGCAAACGAGATAAATATCTTCCCGGTCTGTTGTTCAGTTTTATAAGTATGATTAAAATCATCGTTCATAAAAGAATAAGTAAACGGCTGGCTGGGCGTCATCGTTTTCCATTTATTTTCGATGCCGGCAACAAGGCCCGGAATATCAGAAGTATTAATACGAAGAGAAATACTTCCATTTTGTTGGCGATACACTAAGGCTAACGGTGTCACCTGTTCGCGTAACGAACTGAAATTAAAATCTTTTACAACCCCCAATATGTGATACGCAGTAACGTCTTTGCCATTGTTGAAATTATTAAGGTAATACACTTGTTTATTAACCGGATCAGGAAATCCTAATAATTTGGCAGCACTTTCATTGATGATGATGCCTAACGAATCAGTTTTAAAATCCCTGGAAAAATTTCTTCCTTTCACCATTTTCATGTCCAGTGTTGGTATATAATTTTCGTCTACGGGCCATATCTGAACAGAAACAGCTCTTTTCTGATCCAGGGTTGCATCCGGGAAAATGGGGCTATCACTGCGCCAGTCGGAAGTAGGCAAGAATCCAGTCATTGTTGCATTTTCCACACCGGCCATTTGCAATATTTCATCTTTAAATACTTTGGTTTTATTTCCCAGTGGGTACGTATTTTTAATTATCAAGACCTGGTTCCTGTTGTACCCCAGATCTTTACTTTGAATAAATTTTAATTGATTATAAATAACAATAGTTCCTACAATAAGCATAATTGAAATAAAAAATTGAAAAACTACGAGGCCGCTGCGCAGCCAACTACTTTTAAAACCTTTCGACACTCTACCTTTGAGAACTTCTACCGGGTTGAAGGCCGAGAGATAGAATGCAGGATAACTTCCTGCAATTACGCCAACTACCAGCATTAATACGATGAGCGATGGGAATAACCAGGGATTTGCGAATACGTTCCTGCTAAGTTCCTTACCGGATAGCTGGTTGAAATATGGTAACAACAGCCACGCAAAACCTATCGCCAATATTAATGCTATAAAACTAACAAGCACAGACTCGGTAAGAAACTGTGCAACCAATGACTTTTTTAATGAGCCCAGCACCTTTCTCACGCCAACTTCTTTTGCCCTGTTCGAAGAACGTGCCGTAGAAAGATTCATGAAGTTTACACATGCAATCAATAATATAAGAATGGCTACAAAAGAAAAAATGTAAACAAACACGATGCTACCGTTAGCACCCAACTCCGCAGTTTTATTGGAGTGTAGGTGGATAGATGTCAGCGGTGTTAAATGATAAGTATCGAAGTTTCCGCTCTTGGCAAAAGTTTCCATATCAATATTCATCAATTGCTTTACCTGCGGCCCTACATATTTAACAACCATGGCATCGAACTGTGATTCGAGCTTTTTTGGATCAGCTCCTTTTTTCAAAACAATGTAAGTATTGAAGTTGTTACTTACCCAATTATTCTGACGGCTTTCATCGTTGGAAGAAAGTGAAACAAAGAAATCAAAATTAAAATGTGATTGCGAAGGAATGTCCTTTATAACGCCGGTTACTTTAAGATTGGAAGTATCATTAATTACAAGGCTCTTCCCAACAATATCTGTTGAGTTGAAATACTTTTTGGCGGTTGTTTCAGTTATTACAACGCTATGCGGCTCCGCTAGTGCAGTCTTTGGATCGCCCTGTATCATTGGCAAAGTAAATACGTCAAACAAAGTGGAATCTGCATAGATTACCTTTTCTTCAGTAATATTCTGGTTCCCTTTTTTTACTAACAGTCCCCCATAGCCGCGAAAACGAACATATTGTTCTACCTGCGGAAAATCTTTCTTTAGTGTAGGGCCCATGGGATCTGGCGCTACTGCCAGCACAAAATGATTTCCCCCAAATTGTATATCGCCATCCACCCGGTAAATTCTGTCAGCCTTTTCATTGTACTTATCGTAACTCAATTCATCCGTTACATAAAACAACATCAGGAGGCAAGTGGCTAATCCTATAGCAAGGCCTGCAATATTTATAACTGAAAAACCTTTGTTATTCCAAAGGTTTCTGAAGGCGATTTTTAAATAATTTTTGATCATGAGAATCAATTTTAATCTTCACAATTAATTAAATTGAAATTTTCTCAGGCCTGAGGTTGCACAGTCATTTTGGACTTTTATTATTAATTAAATGTCACACTTATTTTTCCACTGCCGGCATCGACAGTAACCGGTACTCCTCCCCCGTTTATAGTACCATGCATTTCTTCATTGGTACTTGTTCCACTAAAATTTTGAAGGTTTGGTGTTGAAATTTTCATGGCACTCAACTTTAAGTCAGCTCCGGCGTTTTTCGGAAGTTCCAAATTTATTTTTCCTGCTGAATTGTTGATGGAAACATGATCGGATAAAGTCTTGATGGAAACATCAATATTTCCTCCGCTGGTACCCGCTTTCAGTGAGCAGGTAAGATTATGTAAAGAAACATTACCGCCCGAAGTTGAAGCATTCAAATCTCCTCCAATAGCTTCACCCCTTACATTGCCCCCGCTTGTTACCGCCTTTACCTTCCCGTCCAACTCCTTCATGTTGATAGAACCACCGGAAGTGCTGATGCGTATAGTTCCCGAAGAATTCTCCACATTAATATTACCACCACTGGTTGCTACGTCAATTTCGTCTTTGGAATTACTTAAATCAATATTACCTCCTGAAGTGCTGCCTTTTGTTTTGCCTTCGAGGCCATCAAGATTTAAATTTCCACCGCTTGTTGTAAATACCTTATCTCCTGAAAGATTGCTCAATGCGATCTTTCCGCCACTCGTTGTTAAATCGGTTGCAGTATTTTTAGGGACGTATATCCTAAAAGAAAAATTCAACGCCTTCTTCCAGTCTTTAATCCGGTGTTTTGACTTAGCCGTTACCGTTAGTTGGTTATTTTTTACAGAAACATCGAGGTCGTAATCCTCATTGATTCTTGCTTTAAGTTCATCTTCTGTAAGTGACTTTTGCTTGTTACCGTTTTGAGTAACAAAAACTTCCACTTTACATTGAGATGGATCAACGCCGGTAACGGTGATATTTCCCCCACTCGTTTCTGCCATCACCTTATTGAAGGATTCACCGGCAAATGATTTGGTGAGATAAGGTTGCTTATCGTTTTTATCCTGCGCATTTACAACAAGACTAACGGTTGCTATCATCAGTAGAAAGAAATACTTTTTCATGTTATTTTATTTATAATTTTTATTCGTTTTTAATTTATCAATTTCAATTGTCATCCATTATTATTTTATTCTGTCTTTAAAACCTTTGCCGGTTTTGTTAAAGCTGCCCTCGCAGAATAGAACATAGCTGTTACCGAAGCAGTAATTACAATTACAAGGGCTGACACAACAAACGGAATCACAGTTAACCCTGCATTGTAAGGAAATATCTGCAACCATTTATACATGAAATAATAAGCCACGGGGAAAGCGACCACAGCCGCAATTAATGCCAGCCACAAATAATTCTTTGTTATCATACCAACAACCTGCATGAGGCTGGCGCCAAGTACACGGCGTATGCTGATTTCTTTTTGCTTTTGCTGTGTCGTAAATGCTGTAAGGCCAAGAAGACCGAGACAGGTAATGATGATCGTTAGTATTGAAAACGCCGCAAATATTTTCCCCCGCTTTTGGTCAGCCGCATATTGTGAATTAAAATCATCATCAAGAAATTTATATTCAAATGGCAGTTGCGGAAAATATTTTTTCCAGGTGCTTCCTACCTGTGCAATAGTTTGCTTTACGTCCCCCTGTTTTATTTTTAGCTGAATCATATTGCCATTTGGCCCATAAAACAACAGCAATGGAGCTATGGGATTGTATAATGATTTCTGATTAAAATCTTTCATCACACCAACCACTTCGAGATAATGGCCTGATGTATCGCCGGGAAATTTCACCCGCTTTCCAATTGCATTATTCCATCCAAAATGTTTTACCATGGCCTCATTAACAAGGATGCTATGCAATGTATCCGGCGGGCCCGAAAAATTTCTCCCGTTAACGATCTTAATACCAAGTGTGCTGAGAAAATTCTCATCAATAGCATAACATTCCACCGCTTTATCAACGTAACCCGTGTTGGTTTGTACGGTAAAAAGATTCAGGTTGCTATTGGCACTGCCGGGATAGGAATTGCCGGTACCAACCATTTTTACCCCTGTAAGATTTCGAAAATCATTGTCCATAGCATATATTTTACCACGTTCATCTTCACCTGTATTAACCGTAACCGTCATCACTTCATCTTTATTAAAACCCAGGTCTTTTTTTTGCAAAAACGAAAGTTGCGAATACACCACCCACGTGCAGATGAGCATTATCATAGAAATAGAAAACTGCAGTACCACCAGAGTGCGGCGGAGGTTTACGTTGCCCGATGCATTGGAAAGTGCACCTTTTAAAATGCTTACCGGCTGAAATCCCGAAAGATAAAATGCAGGATAACTTCCGCCAACCAACCCGGTGAATAATGCGATACTGGTTACAAGGATAACATTGAATGGTTGAAACAATGTGGCTATAGTGAATGCTTTACCGGAGATAGAATTGAATACAGGCAACAGCACAAGAACCAGTAACATACTTAGTGCCACCGCTACAATAGCTGTAAGCACTGACTCAGTTAAAAATTGAAAAACCAATTGCTTTTTTGAAGAACCCGTTACTTTACGGATACCAATTTCTTTTGCCCTGCGAGCAGACCTTGCCGTTGTGAGATTCATATAATTGATACAGGCAATCAACAACATAAAAAAAGCAACAGCAGAAAAAATCCAGATATACGACATGTTACCCAGTTCCTCAGGTTCATGCTCCAGTTTGGAATGAAGATGGATAGAGGTTATCGGCTGCACGTCATATCTCATCGTGATATTGAACTGCGCAAAAAGCGGCTCGACATATTTTTTGTACATCGATTCCAGTTTTTTATTGAAGGCGGAAACGTTCGTGCCTGGCTTCAGCAATACATAAGTAAAATTGTTGAAGTTGCCCCAATTGTTAAAGCCGCCGTTTTGATTGCCTTTTAATATAGTGGCCCCGGAAATCAGCATATCAAAACGTAAATGCGAATTGTTTGGAACATCTTCAATAACGCCGGTTATTTTATACAAGTCGTATACCGTCTTTAATGTTTTGCCCACGGCCGGAGTATTCCTTCCGAAATATTTCTCAGCAAGTGTTTTTGAAATTACAATGCTGTTGGGTTCGTCCAACGCGTGGGCAGCATTACCTTCAAGAAATTTATAAGAAAATATTTTGAAAACGCTGCTATCTGCATAATACACCTTTGTTTCATAAAAACTATTTTCACCATTTTTAAATAATGTTCTTTCGCGACTCATTAACCAGGTGGCTTCTTCCACTTCCGGGAAATCTTTTTTAACGGTAGCAGCAACCGGAAGTTGCGTAAGCGTCCAGTTAGTATTCTTATCACGCTCATGGATATACGAAACAATGCGATATATCCGGTCAGCTTTTGGAAGATAGCGATCATAATTCAGCTCATCTCTTATATAAAAAATAAGAAATAAGCTAAATGTAATACCGATGGTAAGGCCCAACACATTCAGGAGGGTGTACCATTTGTCCTTCTTAAAATTACGAAAGGCAACCAGCAATAAGTTTTTTATCATAGCATCGATTTTTATTTACACATATTACGTATCAGCTCGGAATTTCGCTTACCATTCATCGTGCCTAAATCATCGTTCATAATTGATAATTCAAATTCTTATTCTACGTTGAACAAATAGTGAGCGCCAAATCATTATATCCAATGCGTACTTTTTTGTCCCGGGTTTCGTCAATTTGCGTTATTCGCAATTCACAATATCATTCTGTTCTCAAACTTTTCACAGGATTTGCAATTGCAGCCTTGATCGCCTGGAAACTTATTGTTGCTATTGCAATTATTAAAGCGGCCGATCCCGCTATAACAAATACCCAAATATTTATATGAATTCTATAAGCGAAGTCCTTTAACCAATTGTTCATTAATAACCATCCTAACGGCCATGCAACCAGGTTTGCCATCAATACCAGCTTAACAAAATCCTTTGTAAGAAGAAACATCACATCCTTTGCTGTTGCGCCTAAAATTTTCCTCACACCAATTTCTTTCGTACGCTGCGCTGTCATAAAAGCAACCAAAGCAAATAATCCGATGCAGGCGATCACAATTGCTATTATAGAAAATGCCCCGAATAAAAGGCCAAACTGAATTTGATTTCTATATTGCTTGTCAAAAAATTCATCTAAAAAAGAATAGGTGAAAGGGTTTTCTTTGAAACTATCGTTCCAAACATGTTGTATGCCGGCAAGCGCATGTTGAATATTTCCCGTCTTTATTTTTACAAGATAATATTCAAATTCTCGTGCATCATTATTGTTGAATTGGAATGCCGAAGGCTCCAACTTTTTTTCAAGTGATAGCTGGTGAAAATCGCTTATAACACCGATAATAGTATAGTGCGAATTATCACTTATCACATCTGCACCGATAGCATCCCGCGGTTCTTTGAATCCGAGTATTTTTATTGCTGATTCTGTGAGAACCAAACCATTGGCATCGGTTTTATACTGTTGCGAAAAATTTCTGCCCGCTAAAAACTTCATTCCCAAAACATGAAAATAATTTTCGTCGATAGAAGTAGTATTAATGGCAACAGTATTTAGAGGAGAGTTATTTACTGTGTACTCCGAAGGGTATCTTATTTCTTTTCCGGGAATTTCATCAGACATTCCCACGCCCTCGATCTCCGGGTTTTGGTTAAGTATGTTTTTAAATCTTTCTACATATAAATTATGCATACTACGGGCCGTATCCCAATGTCCGGGCCGGTCCAAAACTAATACCTGCGCCGGTTTTAACCCAAGATTTTGATTGAGCATGTAATGAACCTGCTGATATACGACCAGTGTTCCGATGATGAGCAGAACTGAAAGAGAAAATTGAAAAACAACCAATGATTTTCGCAGGGCTAATCCATTTTTGGAAGCCTTTATTTTTCCTTTTAGGGTAGCTATTGGATTGAAAGAAGATAAAACAAAGGCAGGATACAATCCTGAAAAGAAAGTGCCTGCAATCATAAAACCAAGGAACATGAAACCATATTTATTTGTCAGCAACGTTGACAATGAAAAATCAACGTGCATCAAATGGCTAAGTGAGGGCTGGAGAATTTTAACGAGTACGACGGCAATAACAAAACTTGCCACGTTAATGGTAAACGATTCAGTTAAAAATTGTTTTATCAACTGTTGTCGTTTCGATCCCAGCACTTTTCTTATCCCTATTTCTTTTGCCCTGTTAACCGAAGCTGCCGTAGATAAATTAATATAATTAACCCACGCGACGGTTATAATAAAAATTCCCACCACTATCAATAAAGAAATCGCTTTCCCATTCCCTGTGGGTTCGGGCTCATCAATAAGACCTGAGGTAAGATGAATTTTTGCAAGTGGTTGTAAACTCAATTTGCTTTCTGTAATCTTTGCTCTTTCAGCCGGAATATGTTTACTGATAAATGCGGGTAAATTTTCTTCAAACAGTTTTGGATTTGTGCCAGGCCGAAGTTGAACATACGTATAAAAATCTTTATAGTCCCAGTCATTCTCATATCTTGACGATCCGTTTCTGCGATGATCCAAAGTTGAATAAGAAATAAGAATATTAAATTTTAAGTGAGAGTTTTCCGGCACATCTTTAAACACGCCGGTTATTTTGCAAAGTTCAGAATTACGGTCATCGTCATCCATTTGAATGAATTTCCCAACAGGGTTATCGTTTCCAAAAATCTTCTTTGCCTCAGATGCAGCAATGACGGCGCTATAAGGCTGGGCAAGCGCTGACTTCGGATCGCCTTCGGTAAAAGGAAAAGAAAACATGGTGAGAAAAGATGGATCCGCATATAAGAATTTAGTTTCCCTGAAGTGATCGTTATTGTAAGTAAAGACGCAATTGTTTTTGTAGCCCATGTTATAAAGTCTTGCCTGGGCAACTACTTGTGGATAATCATTTTTTAATGCGGGGCCAAGAGCAGAATAATTCTCTGCACTCTTAAAAAGCAATTTTTTATTTTGATATAAATCTAAATTTACGCGGTAGATATTTTTTTCATGTACATTGAAATCATCGTAGCTGAATTGAAAAGATACATAGCTAAGCAATAATAAAGAACCTGCTATCCCGATAGTGAGCCCGCTGATATTTATCGCGGAAAACAATTTATGTTTCCACAAACTACGCCAGGCGGTTTTGAAATAATTTTTGAACATAATATTTTCATTTAAGTATGTCCGTTAGTAATACCCTTTTGCTCATGTTAATAATTCTGTATTCCGTTCTTCAACCTGCCTGCTGCAAGCAGGTTTTTCACTCATTTTTTTATTCAGTTCGTAGACTTTTCACCGGGTTGGCGATGGCTGCTTTAACAGATTGAAAAGTGACGGTGAAAACAGTAATAAGAATTGCAGCAACACCACCAAC
>NZ_JBMQQG010000068.1:0-30976 GCF_057362405.1 Ginsengibacter sp. | reverse complement strand
TAGAGCCAGCAGTAGGTCTGGTCTCCGACTCGCGTCAGCGCCCCCTCGGGCAGCGCGACGGTGCCGGGACGCTCGATGATCACGTCCGCGTAAGCGTACATCCCGGGTAGAAGCCGGCTGCCCGGGTTGGGGAGGTCGATTTCGGCTCGGAGCGTCCGGCTGGTGATATTTCGCAACCGATAAAAGGAACGGCTAATCGAATTAAAAATAATGTGGAAGCTGATGAAAAGGGAAAGGATAATTTGATGAACAACGATAAGGAGCGTTCCGAAAATATAATGATCGTAGATCTCGTAAGAAACGATCTTGCAAAGATTTGTACTCAGGGTTCTGTTTCAGTAACGGAATTTTTGAAGGTTTATTCATTCCCGCAGGTGCACCAAATGATATCTACTGTTGTAGGAACTCTTAGAGACAATATATCATTTGCCGATATTTTTTACGCAACGTTTCCTATGGGTTCTATGACAGGCGCTCCCAAAAAAAAGGTGATGGAATTAATTGAGAAATATGAGAAAACCAGGAGGGGATTATTTTCCGGAACATTAGGATATCTTAACCCTGAAGGCGATTTTGATTTTAATGTTGTTATAAGAAGTATTCTTTATAATCAGTTGAAATCTTATGTATCGATACAGGCTGGCTCAGCTATAACATTTAAAAGCGATCCGGAAAAAGAATATGAAGAATGCTTAATAAAAATAACAGCGATGAAAAAAGCTCTCGAATAAATTATTTTTTCCCCGAAGAAGTTTTCTTCTTATTGAACTTCGCGTCTACGTTTACATCTTCCAATAATTTTTGCACGCATTCATCAAGTATCGGATACCTATTGGCAACAAAAAGATTCATCTTAGCATTAGGCAACCTCATATTGAAAGTGCCTCCCGTCGCAAGCATATCATCAAATCCGGGATTAAACCGGTTAAAATCGCTTATATCCATATCAATATCTTTTGCAATTATTGATGAGATGTATCTTCCCGAAATTGCCATTGAGTCGGCGCCTGACATTTCTTCTTCGGAAATATTGGGTTTCGGAGGACCACCGGTGCCGTCTAAACTTGTATAGTTAAAATTATTACCTGATGTTTCCATTACATAATGGGTAGCAATAAATTTCTTTACATGATTACGCGATTCTTCCGGAAGGTAATATTGAAGTTTCCAGAAATTATGGCTGCCGCTTTTATTTATGGCAGCGTAAACTCTTCCAGGGCCTCCATTATAAGCGGCTATAACAAGAAGCCAGTCATTAAATTCTTTATAAAGGCTTAGCAAATATTTTGCGGCGGCATTGGTACTTTTGTAGTAATCTGTTCGGTCATCTACAAATTGATTAACCTTTAATCCATAATCTTTAGCAGTGTAGGTCATTAATTGCCATGGTCCTCGGGCACCTGCAATAGACAAGGCATTTGATTTAAGATCACTCTCAATAACTGCCAGGTACTTTAATTCTCTTGGTAATCCATATTGTTTAAGTATTCCATCGATCAAATTGAAATAAGGTAATGCTGTTGCCTTCATTTGCTCAAGGTATTTTCCATGAGCCTGCAAATAATCCTGCATATAGGTTTCCGCGTTAGGATTTACCTGAGAACTATATGGAATAGATGAGTTGTATGAATAATTTTTAAAGAGATCTTTAAAGCCGTACTTGGTAACCTGGCTTACGTACTTTACCTTTTCTTGCTTGGGAGGAGTTGGAGATTTGATTACCTCATCTATTGTCTTGTCTTCTACTTTTATATTTTCCGGAATGCTGGTGTCTGAAACACTTTGCTGGCAAACGGTATTTTTCCCGGAAGAAAATTTTGTAAAGCCGGTTTGAAAAATGATAAATAAAATCGATATAGCTAAAAATTTCTTCATCAACTAATACCTTTTGTAGTTCGTCATGATCATGTCAGACAACTCAAGCAAAGTTAGTTCATCGTGCTTATTTGTAATTAGCTGCACTCCGAAAGGCATACCATTAGAATGTTTAAATATAGGCAGTGATATTGCCGGAGTACCAGTAAGATTGGCATAGACGGTGTAGATGTCGGCCAGATACATAGCGATGGGATCTTTTTGCATACTGCCTGCTTCGAATGCAGTTGACGGTACCGTTGGCAATAGTAGCGCATCAAAATTTTTGAAAATTTGTTCTGTCTGGTCTACAAGCAATCTCCTTATTTGCTGTGCTTTTGTAAAATATGCGTCATAATATCCTTCACTTAGAACAAAAGTGCCAAGCATAATGCGCCTTTTTACTTCTTTGCCGAAACCCTGACTGCGTGTTTTCTTGTAAAATTCAACCAACCCTTCATCTGTGTTTTTGTTACGATATCCGTACCTTACTCCATCATAACGTGACAGATTACTCGAAGCTTCTGCCGTTGTGATTACATAATAAGCTGGAACAATAAAATCAATAAGATTGAACTCAATATCTGCGATTTCGTGTCCATCTTTTTTTAATTGTTCAGTCAATTCATAAATATTTTTTTTGATCTCGGAATCTAAACTTTTATGTTCGAGGGCATTTTTCAATACTGCAATTCGGTATCTGTTGGATTTCTGTTGGGATGGTAAAGAATTTCTAAATACAGGTAGCTTTTGTTGATTTACCGTACTGTCAAACTGATCAGGACCACTTATGACTTCCAAAACTTTTGCCGCATCCGCTACAGTGGTGGAAAAAATTCCTATTTGATCAAATGAGGAAGCGTAGGCAATGAGGCCGTTTCTCGATATAGACCCATAAGAGGGTTTTATACCAACAATTCCGCAAAAATCGGCGGGTTGCCTGACTGAGCCACCGGTATCACTACCGAGGCTGACCATACAGAGACCTGCCTGAACGGCGACTGCGGAGCCTCCTGACGACCCTCCGGGTACCTTATTTTCATCCAATGCATTTCGAACCCTGCCATAAACAGAATTCTCATTGGTGCTGCCCATTGCAAATTCATCGCAATTACAACTCCCTATTATTATGGCATCTTCTTTTAATAAGTTTTCGACAACAGTTGAACTGTAAATTGAAATGAAATTTTTTAATATGCCTGAGGCCGCTGTTACTTTATGGTCCTTATAACAAATCACATCTTTAATGGCTATAATTACGCCGTGAAGTTTACCTAAGAGTTCTCCATTTTTTCTTTTATTATCCAACGTATTTGCACGTTCAATTGACTCACGTGCAAATATTTCAACAAAGGCATTTAGGTGTTTTTTGGCTACTATTTCTTTTAAATAATGCTGTACGGCGATAAGGCAACCTTCGGAGTTGTTTGCTAAAAAATTATGATAGTCTTCTATCGAACTGAAATAAAACATTTAAGACTTTGGTATATTAATCAATATGGGATTTTCGAATATTTTATCAATATCAACTCCATTCTTCTGCTTCCTCAACCTTTTTTTGCTTTTCAACTTTAACACAAAGCAGAATACTTATCTCGTACAAGATCATTAATGGAATGGTACAGATAATTTGGCTAAGCATATCTGGTGGCGTAATGATCGCCGAAAGAACAAGCATAATTACGATTGCATATTTGCGACCCTTTCGCAAAAATTTTGCACTAACAACATCAATTTTAGCAAGGAAAAACATTACCAGCGGCAGTTGAAATGCAAGCCCGGCTCCTAATATCAGGGGAATAAGTGTGTTGAAATAACTGGTTATCGTCCAGCGGTTTTCTATATTGTCATCCAGCGAAAAATTTGAGAAAAAGTGAATCGTATATGGTGCAATCACATAATAGCCAAATAGCACACCTATGAAAAACAGCAGTGATACCCAAAAGATCACTCCCCGCGTATTATGTAATTCTCTTTTTGTTAAGGCAGGTTTCGTAAACTTCCAAAATTGCCAAAATACATAAGGGAACGCAAGAATAAACCCCCCAATTAAAATTATGTTGAAGTAAACTCCAAATTGGCCGCCGACCACTGTACTTTGCATTTTTACGCTTATGTGCTGCATGCATAACCTATCACCCAACCCAACAGATCTGCTAACCTTGCATAACAAGCCATATGTTGGGAATTCAGGATGTGTGGGTCCCATGAGTATTTTCTTTACAATAAAACTATTATAGATAGCCACAACTATTGCCCCAATTGCAACCGCAACAGCAGATTTAAAAAGGTGCCCGCGCAATACATCTAAATGTTCTAAAAAGGACATCTCTGCCCGTTCGTCTGTACTATTCTTTCTCTTAAAAAATTTCATGAATGAAAAGCTGATAATTTTTATATTATAAAAATAGAATAATGATTTCGGTTACGCATTATTGGTTTTAAAGGATGGAACCCGGATGAGACAAAAAAAACCCACAAATTATTGCAGGTTTAATAATCTCGTTATTCGATAATTACTTAAATATGTCTCCGCTAAATGGGTGTATTCTCCCTTTTTACCGGGGTAGCAGCATTAGAAGAACTCTTAACAATCGTAGACGTAGACTGATCAGCATTTAAATTATCCTCAATTTCTTTCTTCACGTTATCTTTCGCGTCTTTAAATTCCCTGATACCTTTGCCCAATCCACGCATTAATTCAGGAATTTTTTTACCTCCAAATAAAAGGAGTACTACTAAAGCAATAAGAATAATATGAGGGCCACTAAATAAATCTCCCATAATTTAAATTTTAAATTAATTATTGCAAATATAGACTAAAAATCATACAGTAAACCTAGTAATTTTTGGTACTATCTTTAAAGTTAACGATCCATTTAGTTAGTAAATGCCGATGGGTTTATCTATTGATATACCTTCCACATTTGGCTTTCCCATTAGCAGCTTCGTAGGGAGAAATTCCACGGGCACAGGAAGCAAAAATTACAGACAGCAGGAACGCTATGATACAAACTTTTTTCATTTCAAATAAGTAATAGTTATGTACAGATTATATCATTCAGAGGTTTAAGCGAACTGCAAGTATATAAAATAAAAAACCGGAAAACAATAGTCTTCCGGTTTTTATCAAGAAATTTTATAATTATTTAATTCTTTTTTCCTGGATACGGGCACTTTTGCCACTTCTATCACGAAGATAATATAGTTTTGAACGGCGTACTTTCCCAACCTTGTGCAATTTAATGCTATCAATGTTAGGTGAAAACAAGGGAAACAAGCGTTCAACGCCTATCCCATCACTTATTTTCCTTACTGTAAACGTAGCTGTGCCACCTTCACCCTGCCGTTTAATTACATCTCCCTTAAAACTTTGGATACGTTCTTTATTACCTTCCTGAATTTTATAATTCACAGTAATATTGTCTCCCGCCTTAAACTTGGGATGTTCTTTCTTTTGAGTTAATTGTTCGTGTATAAATGCTATTGCATTCATGGCTTTTTATTTTAGGAGTGCGAAGGTAAGTGAATTTTTCTTATTTTATAACGATTTTGACTTTGATGAGATTAAAATATCATATCGCGACTATTTTAATTACCTCGCCACGTTTACGGCTCTCTTCTCCCTGATAACAGTCACTTTTATTTGGCCCGGATAGGTCATTTCGGTTTGTATTTTTTGCGCAATCTCAAAGCTTAATTTATCGCTATCCCCATCGCTCACTTTATCTGCTTCAACAATAACCCTGAGTTCACGTCCAGCCTGAATTGCATATGCTTTTTCAACGCCGGGATATGTCAACGCAAGATTTTCAAGATCCTTTATTCGTTGCAGGTACTGCTGCATAATTTCACGTCTTGCGCCCGGTCTTGCCCCGCTCATTGAGTCGCATGCCTGTACAACAGGTGAAATAACATATTGCATTTCAACCTCATCGTGATGAGCGCCAATTGCATTACAAACCGCTGGATTTTCGCCATACTTTTCTGCTAATTTCATTCCCAAAAGCGCATGGCTCAGTTCAGTCTCATCGTCCGGAACTTTACCGATATCATGCAATAATCCTGCACGTTTAGCCAACTTTACATTCATGCCCAATTCTGCGGCCATTACACCACATAGATTAGCAACTTCGCGACTATGCATCAATAGATTTTGTCCATATGAAGAGCGAAACCGCATTTTGCCTACAATTCTTACCAGTTCTTTATGAAGGCCGTGAATACCTAACTCGATAATGGTTCTTTCGCCTATTTCGATTATTTGTTCTTCCAGCTGTTTTCTTGTTTTTTCAACAATCTCTTCTATACGTGCCGGATGAATACGCCCATCCGCCACAAGACGTTGGAGCGAAAGCCGGGCAATTTCGCGGCGGAGTGGATCGAAAGAAGAAAGAATGATGGCTTCCGGTGTATCATCAACAATTAAGTCAACACCGGTTGCTGCTTCTATTGCCCTGATGTTTCTCCCTTCACGTCCAATTATTGAACCTTTTATTTCATCACTTTCGAGGTTAAAAACGGTAATTGCATTTTCAATTGCTTGTTCAGCTGCAGTGCGTTGAATAGTCTGTATAATGATTTTACGGGCTTCCTTATTTGCTCTTAACCTCGCATCGTCGAGAATTTCCTGCTGAATTAGTATAGCCTGGGAATTAGCTTCCTGCCTCAACGTTTCGATAAGTTGAGACTTGGCATCCTCCGCTGAAAGCTCAGCGACTTTTTCAAGTCGGCGAATATGCTCTTCCTGATGTTTTTCAAGCTCGGTGCGTTTAATATTGACGACCTCTATCTGTCGGTTGAGCGTTTCTTTTATTGCCTCATTTTCTTTTATGATGCGTTCAACGTTCTGATCTTTTTGATTGATAGATTGCTCCCGTTGCTTGATGCGATTTTCAGCGTCACTAATTTTTTGGTTGCGCTGAAATACCTCTTTGTCGTGCTCCGATTTTAATTGAACAAAGCGTTCTTTCGCTTCCAGTTGCTTTTCTTTTTTAATTGTCTCCGCCTGGAGTTGAGCGTCGGAAATGATTTTTTGAGCTTGTTGTTCTGCGATTTCTACCTGTTTTTTTGTGTTTTTGGCAAATAAAATTTTACCCAGTAGGATGCCCACAATTAAAGCGATAACACCAATTATTATTGGGAGAAGTAGTTCCATTGTTTTTTAATGTTTTTTTTATTCGTTTCATAATCTGTAATCCTCTTCTTATGCCATTTCGTAATAAGAAATAGGCGAATAGACGAAGATAGCAAAATTGTGTGGAAAATATTGTGCAGCCTTTCTGAAGGCATGTATAAATGTCAATAATAAAAGAATCTCATAGTGGGGGTTAATCGTTCAATCTATGTTTATAAAACAGCGTCAAGTTGTTTGTTGATTCTTTCGAGTGTTTCAAAAAGCTCCTTTTTAGCAGCATTATTGTCAGAGTCTGACTTTGGTTGCGTTGCATACCAAATCAAGACCATAGAAATATAATCCTGCATATCCTTTCCTGCAAATTGTGTGCGGAACTCCATTATTTTATCATTGATAATTTTCAGAGTCTTTCTAACCATTTCCTCGTCAGAGGGAAGTATTTTAATACGATAGGTTCTATCGCCGATTACAATATTTGCCGGGATAAGTTCTGCTTCCATGTTAGTTATTTAGCATTGCCATGCATTTATCAATATCTTTTATATATTGATTGATCCGTTTTTCAAAATTATGTTTTTCTTTCTCATTCCATTTGCCCGATGAAGCCTTAAGAATTCCTGTTTGTATTTCAAGAGAATTTATTTTTTCTAAATAATCTTTTTCTTTTAGTCTACATAATTCAATTTCGTTAACGAGATTTGTATGTTCTTTCTGAAGTGCTGAATATTTTTTCAGCAGTACCTGGAACTTTGTGTTAATTGCCTTAATATATTCTTCTATTGTATCCATTAATTATTTCTTCTTATTTCTGCTGGCATATTTTTTTCGATTGAAGTAATAATCCGGTTCATCATTCCATCAGTTTCTTCATCTGTTAATGTTTTTTCTTTATCAGAAAAGGTGAAGTTGATGGCCATTGATTTTTTATTGCTTCCAAGTTTGTCACTTTCAAAAACATCAAACAGTTTAAACTCCTTAAGTTTTGAAATATTTAATTTATTTATGGATTCTTTCAGCGACTGATAAGAAACCGATTTATTGACTATAATGGATAGATCCCGTTGTACCTGCGGAAATTTGGGAATTTCTTCAAATGAAATTCCATTCCTTTTTGTCGCGTAAAGCATTTGCTGCCAATTGATACAGAGATAAAATACCGCTTGCTTTACTGAAAACTTTTCAAGTATTGTTTTTTTAATATTTCCCATTTCAGCAATAAATTTCCCCTGCGATGTGCCTAAAATATATTCATTTAGAAAATCATTGTTACTCGATGAATATTTGATATTAGCCAAGCCTGCTATTTTAAAAATTGTATCACAGACTCCTTTTGCAAAATAGATGCCTGTTTTTTCTCCCTTGTTGTGCCAGTCATCTTCCTTTTTGTTGCCGGTAAAATAAATCGCGATCTTTTCGGTCTCAGTGTAATTTTCATGTTCAAGTTTAGAATAAACTTTTCCGAATTCAAAAAATAGTAAGTCAGCATTTTTTCTATTGATATTATAAGCGATACTTTCCAGGCCTGTTGGCATCATTGAGGGGCGCATTACATTCAAATCTTCGCTGAGACTGTTTATGATTTTTATAGTTTTGGAGAGGACCTTGTCATCAAAGTATTTGCTGTTGGTAATTGAGTTGGTAAAAATTTCTGAGAAACCATTTCCGGTAAGCCATCCCGCTATCCTTTCTCTTAAAGCAACTTCCCCCGCCGCGGTTTCAATGGCAGGAGCCATCTTAATCGTTGACGGAATTTCTATGTTGTCTAATCCATCTATGCGCATAATTTCTTCAATAACGTCCACTGGCAGCGTTATATCAGGATTGCTAAATGGAACAGCCACTCTCACTCCGTCAATTCCTTCTTTTACAATCGAAAAATTCAAGCTCTTTAAAATGTTTTTTACCGTTTCCTTGTGGTAATTTTTACCACTTAATTTTTTTAAATAATTATTTTGCAGTACAATCTCAAGTTGTTTTTTTGGAAACGGATATACATCAACTATTTCAGACGATATTTTTCCTCCGCAGATTTCCTTAATTAGCAATGCAGCTCTTTTTAAAACATTAACGGTATTGCTAATATCGACTCCCTTTTCAAAACGTATTGCTGCATCAGTTCTCAAGTTATGCCGGAAAGATGTTTTTCTAATATACGACGGGTTAAACCATGCACTTTCAAGAAAAATATTCGTGGTTGATTTTGTAACGCCGCTTTCCAGGCCCCCAAAAACACCGCCAATGCACATAGGTTCTTCGTCTCCGTTGCATATCATTATATCCTCTTTGCTTAGCGACCGCACTTTTTCATCTAGTGTAACGAATTTAGTTGTGTCGGGAAGTGTTTTTATTATTATTGAGTTACGTTTAATTTTATCTGCATCAAAAGCGTGCAGTGGTTGACCTGTTTCGTGAAGTATAAAATTGGTAATATCAACAATGTTGTTGATTGGGCGAACCCCTACGCTTTTAAGTCTGTTTTGTAGCCAAATAGGAGATGAAGAAATCGAAATTCCAGAGAGACTCACTCCCGAATACCTACTACAGCCATCCTCGTTTTCGATTGCAACGGTAATTTTAGATGACGTGTTATCATTTTTGAAATTGTTATTAAATGGCGATACAACTTTGATATTGGTTTTATTATGGTGAGACAGGTAAGCGCAGACATCTTTTGCAACGCCCAGGTGACTCATAGCATCCATACGATTGGGGGTAAGTCCGATTTCAAATATCCAGTCACTAAATGGTTTAAAATAATCAAATGCAGTTTGGCCTGCCATTGCTTCGTCGGGAAGTACGATTATTCCCGAATGGCTTTCGCCGATTCCAATTTCGTCTTCTGCACATATCATTCCATCACTTTCAATGCCCCGTATTTTAGCCTTTTTTATAGTTAAAGAAGACCCATTTATAGGATAGATAGTGGTTCCGGCGGGAGCAAATATTACTTTTTGACCGGCAGCAACATTGCTTGCACCACAAACAATCTGGAGCGTTTCTCCATTTCCGTTACTAACAGTTGTGATTTTTAGTTTATCTGCATCGGGATGTTTCTCGCAGGTAATAACCTCACCTACAATCAAGCCCGCCAATGAGTTCTTTATTTCTTCATGAAATTCCAGGCTCTCGACCTCGAGCCCAACCGAAGTTAAAATATCCGATAATTTTTGGGGGCTTTTGAGCATTTTGGAAGTTACTTCATCATCCGGTAAATATTCTTTAAGCCAATTATAACTAATCTTCATGTATTTTTTTGGGAATGGTCAAATTTTATTCAATAAAATTCAAAAGTAAGAAAGAAGACGTTAAGAAATGAAGCAGAATGTTTTTAAAGTCTCTTGTACCGCGGCTTTTGGAAAAACAACGGATTTTTTTGTAAGAAATACGCAAAAATTAAAGAAATCAACTAACAAATTTATTTGTCACGTGACGCAAAAATCACCAATTCTTTTCTGCACAATGCTCTGTGAATTAATTCGTCAGAAAAACGGAAAAATATTTTAAATTGTGTATTACGGCCAATTTAATGTTAATAAGAGGATTTTTTTTGGGAATTTAATGTTAATTGAAGTGGTATAAATATTAGGCCGTAACAATTTCTTTAAATAGGTATTTGTATTTTAACTTAGCCGCCCGATAGAAATTTTACTACACGAATTGCTCAATCTAACTTTATAAATAAAAGCGCCTTTATCATAAATTATGGATCTTACTAACCTCAACAAAGACAGAAAATCAAGGAGAAAAAATGGTTCCCTGGAACTGGGAACAATGATGTTCGGCAAAGTTCCCCCACAGGCAAAAGACCTCGAAGAAGCGGTGCTTGGAGCTATAATGATTGAAAAAAATGCATTTGATGTTGTAATAGAAATATTAAAACCTGAATGTTTTTACCTGGAATCCCACCAGCGCATTTTCAGGGCCATGCAGGGGCTTCAACAAAAAAATTCACCGATAGATTTATTAACAGTCGTAGAAGAATTGAAGTTTAGAGAAGAAATCGATCTAGTTGGTGGACCTTATTATGTAACGAAGCTAACCAACGCAGTAGTTTCTTCAGCCAATATTGAAACACATGCCAGGATAGTGTTACAAAAATTTATTCAAAGAGAATTAATTCGGATCAGCGGAGAGATTATTGGGGATGCCTACGAGGATAGTACCGATGTGTTTGACCTGTTGGATGATGCGGAATCAAAACTTTTTGAAATTACTAATAATCACCTTCGTAAAGATTATGCCAGTATTGACACAGTATTAGTAAAAACTATTCAGCGAATAGAAGATTTGCGTACCCGGCAAGATGAAATTACAGGTGTGCCAACCGGTTTTTCTCTTCTTGATCATCTGACTTATGGGTGGCAACCTTCTGACCTAATTGTACTTGCAGCACGACCTTCTGTGGGTAAAACAGCATTTGCGCTTAACCTTGCCCGTAATGCCGCTCTTCACCCTACTAAACCTACTACAGTTGGATTTTTTTCACTGGAAATGAGTGCTGGCCAGCTAGTACAAAGAATTCTTAGTGCAGAAAGCGAAATATGGCTTGAAAAAATTGCGAGAGGCCGGTTGGAAGAGCATGAAATGAAACAGTTATACAAGAAAGGAATTGAGCGGCTTGCATCGGCACCAATACATATTGATGATACTGCCGCTCTAAATATTTTTGAATTGAGGGCAAAGTGTCGCAGGTTAAAAAATAAACACAATGTCGGCCTCATCATTATAGACTACTTACAACTTATGAGTGGTGCAGGCGAAAATCGCAACAGTAACAGGGAACAGGAGATAAGCCGTATTTCAAGAGATTTAAAAGGGTTAGCAAAAGAATTACAGATTCCTATTATAGCACTAAGTCAGTTAAGCAGGGAAGTTGAAAAAAGGAAAGAAGGAAATAAAATGCCGCAGCTAAGTGACCTGAGAGAATCCGGTGCCATTGAACAAGATGCTGATTTGGTAATGTTTTTATATCGCCCGGAATATTACGACATCACTTCTAATGAAATGGGTGAAAGCAATAAAGGCGACACCCACGTGCGAATTGCAAAGCATCGTAACGGTCAGCTCGAGACAATAAAACTCAAGGCATTATTGCATATACAAAAATTTATAGAAGACGACAACGATGATCTTAGCAGGAGTCTTCCCCAGGGTGGAAATTGGAAACCTGTAAAAGATATAGACGGGGATGGAGCAAAGTTGTATATACAGAAGGGAAGCAAAATGAATGATGGTGAGTTTGACGATGATGCACCATTTTAGTAATACCAACGGCGGACATTTTCAGTAACACTTAGCTTAATGCAATTGCCATTTTTCTTTGAAGAAAATTTACCCGGCGAAGAAACCTTTGTCTTAAGTGAAGAAACTTCGAAACATATCGTGCAGGTTTTGCGGATGCATGAGGATGAAAAGCTTCTGATTACTAACGGTAAAGGACAGGTGCTTACCACGAGGTTGGTAAAGGCGAATAAAAAAAATGCCGAAGTACAAATAATACGCAAAACCGTTAGTCCCAAAATTATTCCTCAAATAAGCGTCGGGATTTCATTTATAAAGAATACAAATCGGTTTGAATGGTTTTTGGAAAAGGCTGCTGAAATAGGGGTGGCTTCAATCATTCCAATTATTTGTGAGCGTACAGAAAAATCGCATTATAGATACGGTAGAATGAAAAATATTCTTGTCAGTGCCATGTTGCAATCGCGCCAGGCGTGGCTACCTGCATTACATCAACCTATAAATTTTAAAATGATCATCGAAGACAACCGGTATGAAAATAGATATATCGCTCATTGTATAGACGATGAAAAGAATCATTTAAGCAGGGAAGTAACATCGGGACGGGATCAAATAGTGTTAATAGGCCCTGAAGGTGACTTTACGAGAGAAGAAGTTGGGGCTGCGCTCAAAAATAATTATATCCCGGTAAGTATTGGAGAAACAAGGTTAAGAACAGAAACCGCAGGAATCGTCGCCGCGGTCTTGTTGCTAAATAAATCTATTAACTAGTTATTGTTATTCCTGTACTACAAGCCTGAAGCCATTGCCATGTATATTTACAATTTCAATGCTGGGATCGTTTTTTAAATATTTGCGAAGTTTGGCTATATAGACGTCCATGCTGCGTCCGTTAAAATAAGTGTCGCTTCCCCAAATTTTCTTAAGCGCTGTTTCCCTGGGTAACAAATCGTTTTTATATTCGCAAAGCATTTTGAGCAATTCATTTTCTTTAGGAGATAATGTTTGTACGTCTTTGCCAACGCCTAACTGGCGCAACCTGGGGTTAAAATGGTATTGGCCCAAATCATACTCTGCATTAACTTCTTCACGATGCAATTCTTCATTACGTTTTAAGATTGCTTTGATTTTATGTAATAAGACATCGCTATCAAATGGCTTTGTAATATAATCATCGGCGCCAAGCTTATAACCCTTAATAATATCGTCCTTCATGGTTTTTGCAGACAAAAAGAATAAAGGCATGTCAGGGTCTACGTTCCTTATTTCTTCTGCTACGGTAAAGCCATCCATATTAGGCATCATCACATCCAGCAGGCATATGTCAAATTTTTCGCGCTGAAAAGCTGCAAGGCCTAGCCTTCCGTCTCTTTCCAATACCACATCGTAGTCATTAAGTTCAAGATAATTTTTTAAGACCATCCCAAGATTTGGGTCATCTTCACAAATTAGAATTTTAGGTTTTTTACTCTCCATAATCTTTTTTTTATTCTTAATAAAGGTATTTAGTTTTTATTAATTTGGTTTACATATTTGTATTGACTGCTAATTACAGCAAAATGGTTGCCTAAAAAGTTAAAACATTCTTATCATTTTCATTTTGAGTTTGTAACTTTCGAAAAAAAAGGAAAATGGCCAATAAAGATACATTTGTACAAACTATAAAAAGCGGGTATGCATTTCAGGGAGAAACTATAAAAATCGGTGCGGCTATCCTTGACGGTGAGGTTATACCGGAAGCAGAAATTTTTCTTCCCTTAAAAACAATGAATCGTCACGGCCTGGTCGCCGGAGCGACAGGTACTGGTAAAACTAAATCTTTTCAAATGATAGCCGAAGGGCTAAGCGATGCAAGCGTTCCTGTTCTGCTTATGGATATAAAAGGAGACTTAAGTGGTATTGGTGCGGCAGGAACTGTAAATGATAAAATCACCGGGCGATACCAGGCATTGAAAATGGAATATAAGCCTTGCCCTTTTCCAGTTGATCTTCTTACATTAAGTCAACAAAAAGGAGTTAGGTTAAGAGCTACCGTTTCTGAATTTGGACCAGTTCTCCTTACCAAGATTTTAGGATTGAATGATACACAGGGTGGTGTTGTCGCCATGATATTTAAGTATTGTGATGACAACAAACTTCCATTGCTTGATTTGAAGGATTTTATCAAAGTATTACAATATGTGGGCAATGAAGGCAAAGATGAATTGCAAGCTACATACGGAAATATTTCCACAACATCTACCGGAACAATTTTGCGTAAGGTTATAGAATTACAGCAACAAGGAGCGGACATTTTTTTTGGAGAAAAAAGTTTTGAAGTAGAAGATTTAATGCGAATTAGCGATGATGGCCGGGGAATGATTAGTGTATTGCGGGTTACCGACATTCAGGATAAACCAAAACTATTTTCAACATTTATGCTCCAAATGTTAGCTGAATTATACGCTGTTTGCCCTGAAGAAGGTGATCTTGATAAACCCAAGCTGATTATTTTTATTGATGAAGCACATCTTATTTTCCAGGAAGCCAGTAAGGCTTTGCTGGAAGAAATTGACACGATAATTAAGTTAATACGTTCAAAAGGAATTGGAATTTATTTTTGTACTCAAAATCCAATGGACGTACCTGCAAGTGTTTTAGGCCAGTTAGGTTTAAAGATACAACATGCTCTAAGAGCATTTACCGCCGCGGACCGAACTGTTATTAAACAAACGGCTCAAAATTATCCCGAAACAACTTTTTACAAAACTGAAGACCTGATTACACAAATGGGGATAGGGGAAGCTTTGGTCACTACGCTAAACGAAAAAGGGATTCCTACGCCGTTAGCCCATGTAATGATGCTAACGCCACGAAGCCGGATGGATATATTAACTGACGCGGAAATTGATAACATAGTGAATCATTCAAAACTAGTGGCAAAATATAACCAGGTAATTGACAGTAACAGTGCTTATGAAATGCTTACTGCAAAATTGCAACAAGCCGCTGCTAATACAGCTGCAAATGTCCAGGTTTCCTCAAAAACGGCTAAACCTGAAGAAAGTACGCTTGAAAAGGTGGCTAATAATACAATAGTAAAAAGCATGATGAGAACGGCCGGAACCACAATTGTAAGAAGTCTTTTGGGCTCATTAGGCCTTGGCGGCAGAAGCAGGAGTTCCTCGAAAAGCTGGTTTTGATTTGGAAGTCGAAAATTTAAAACACCATTATTTACTTTAATTGATTTCTGTGTTAATAATAAATTAATACTTGCTCCAAGGTTTTGGACTGACTTATCAAAATCAAGCTGTATCATACTTTCCTAATACTCAACAGAATCCACCGCTAAATAAGTTTATATAGTAGAAACCCTTATTTTTCAAAAATTCTCACTAAAAATGTTGCTTAATAGTAATTTCCGCACTATCTTCGTCTCGGTTTTTCATAGGATATTGGATTTTAAAGCGGGACTAGATTTCTATCTGGGTCCCTTTTTTATTTAAGGACTAACCGGTTTTTATTTTGATTAATCCGTCTTCCGTAATTGAAACAATATTTTCCTCCTGCAAAAAATGCAAAATCTTCAGAATTTTATTTTGTTTGAAATCCGGCATTTCGCGGATCAGTTGTTTGCGATTTAAAGGTTGTGATGCGATTAAATTTTCAATTCCGTCCCTGATTTTTTCGAATTCCTCTTTGTTAATGGAAATGTTTTTTTCACGAAGGCAATTATCACATACGCCACAACGCTTTATCTTAAAATCATTAAAATAAGTGGCTATCATTTTGCTCCTGCAGCTTTGCTCATTTTTTATATAGCCTATCATAGCATGTAGCCTTTTTTCAAATGCATCTTTTCTTTTCAAAATGTTTTTTTGATTGATAACGAGATCTGAAGTACTGACTCTATTCTGAAGAAATTTTACCTGAGGTTTTTCTTTTTGAGGCGTGTAGTCTATGATTCCCATTTTCTTTATCTCGAAGAGGTCGGCCACGAGTTGTTCCTTCGTACCGGAAATAAATGTTGCAAGATGGTTTTCATTTATCACAGATGGGTAGTCAAATATTCCTTCATAAGACCGAAGCAGTCCTTTTATTACCTGATCATACTTTGGATAAGTCTTTTCAAATAAATCAATTTCAGCCTTATTACAGGTAAATACAACCATTGATGGTATAAAAAATTGATCACCATAACTAATCAATTCCTCCTGCTCCAATATCTTTAATACATTATTTGTTGTAAAAGCATCCAACTTAAATTTTTTTACAAAGTCATTTAGGTCAAAATCAAATGAAAGATCTTCACCGGCACCTGCGGGCAGCTGAAAATAATTCGCTAATGATGCGTACACGCTTTTTATTGTTGCCATATCTGGAAACCTGATAGACGAATGTTTTTTTAAATCTTTAATTTCCTGTTCGGTGAAAAATAATACTGCGTACGCCTTTTTCCCGTCTCTTCCGGCGCGGCCGGCCTCCTGGTAATAATTTTCCAGCGCATCAGGCACATCATAATGAATTACTGATCTCACATCAGGCTTATCGATGCCCATACCGAAGGCATTGGTGCAAGCCATGATACGGGTTTTATTATTGATCCACTCTTCCTGCCTCTTATTTCTTGCTTCATTAGAAAGTCCGGCATGATAATGACTGGCTTTTATGCCATTCAAATTAAGAAGCTCTTCAATTTCCCTTGTTCTTTTCCGGCTCTTGCAATACACAATTCCACTGCCATTAACCTTTCTTAAAATTTCTATTAATTTATTTTGTTTCGACGACGGATTAAAAACGCTGTAAGAAAGATTACTTCTTTCAAAGGATTGTTGAAACCTTTTGCATTTATTTTTGAAAGCCAGTTTATCGCAAATATCATTCTGAACTTCTTTAGTTGCCGACGCTGTAAGCGCCAACACAGGAACATTTGGTAGCGAGTTTCTTATAACGGCTATACGAAGATATGGGGGTCGGAAATCGTAACCCCATTGTGACACACAGTGAGCTTCATCAACAGCCAGGAGATTTACGTTCATCGATGTAAAATATTCCAGGAATAATTCAGTTTCGAGCCTCTCAGGAGAAACGTATAGAAATTTAAAATTTCCATACACCGCATTCTTAAGTGTTTTTACTACTTCGATATAACTCATGCCCGAGTAGATTGAAAGTGCCGGAATTCCTTTTTGCTTAAGATTGGCAACCTGGTCTTTCATTAATGCAATTAATGGACTAATTACTAGGCATAAACCGTCTTTCATTATTGCCGGCACCTGGAAACAAATTGATTTACCGCCACCCGTTGGCATTAAAGCGAGTGTATCATTTCCTTCGAGTATCGAATTGATAATTTCATCCTGCAGTGGCCTGAATTCATCATAACCCCAATACTTTTTCAAAATCTCAACAGCATTTTCCATACGCTATAATAAATGTTTATTGGGGAATTGTGAAGAATTTTCTTTTCAATAGGTTTAAACAAACATAAAAATACCATCGAAATTTATTGATGGTGAAATTGACGC
The DNA here is from genome assembly GCF_057362405.1 of Ginsengibacter sp. NCBI lineage: Bacteria > Pseudomonadati > Bacteroidota > Chitinophagia > Chitinophagales > Chitinophagaceae > Ginsengibacter > Ginsengibacter sp. The sequence goes on along the minus strand of NZ_JBMQQG010000068.1, from coordinate 13,237 downwards.
TTTTTAAATAGAGCATCGCTACTCTTAATTATTATTTTTACAAAAACTTTTGATGGAATTTGATTTTAATATTGATGAGATTCAAACTGTAGCAAGAAAAATTATTCTATTAGCCGATCGATATAAGATCGTTGCATTCAGCGGCGAATTGGGCGCTGGTAAAACCACGCTGATAAATGCGATCTGCCAGGAACTTGGCGTGAAGCAACACGTTACAAGTCCAACCTATTCAATAATTCAGGAATATCAAACGGACAGTAAGATCATTTATCATATGGACTTATATCGCATTAAAAGCATCGATGAGGCGATTGATGCAGGAATTGAAGATTCTCTTTATAGTGGCAACTTATGTCTTGTTGAATGGCCGCAGAAAGCCAGTTCGCTTTTTCCCACTGAGACGCTTTATATTTCTTTGGAAACACTTTCCGGAAATAACAGAAAATTGAATGTTGAACTTCCCTAATAAAAAATTATTTTTATATCCCCAACAATAAAATAATGGCCACATCAAAACCTTTTGTTTCGCCCTCCTTTAAATATGAAACACTGGAAGAAACGCTGGACGTAAAACCAAAAGGAGTTGAGCTTTATATAGGAATTCCGAAGGAGACCTCGTTCCAGGAAAATCGTATTGCGCTTACGCCCGAAGCAGTAAGTGTATTGGTCGCCAATGGCCATCGCGTTATTATGGAAAGCAAGGCGGGAGAAGGCGCTAGTTACTCTGATCGTGATTACAGTGAAGCCGGTGCAAAAATTACCAAAAGCAAAAAGGAAGTTTTTGAATGCGATATTCTTGTAAAAAGCGCACCGGTAGGGGACGATGAACTGGAATTACTTAAGCCACATCAATTCATAATTTCGCCAATTCATCTTGCAGCAATGAAGCAACATATTCTTGCCGAGATGATGCACAAAAAAATTACCGCACTAAGTTTCGAAAATTTGAAAGACGACAGCGGCCACAATCCAATTGTGCGCAGTATGAGTGAAATTGCGGGAAGTGCTGTTATGTTAATTGCGGGTCAATATCTTAGCAATGCAAATAATGGTAAAGGTGTGCTCGTGGGTGGAATTTCGGGTATCCCTCCGACAAAAGTTATTATCATAGGTGCAGGAATCGTGGGTGAACAGGCTGCCCGCACAGCCCTGGCAATGGGAGCAAGTGTAAAAGTTTTTGACAATAGTATTTATCGGTTGAAGCGACTGCAAAATAATATTGGAGTGCGGTTATACACATCCGTTATAGAGCCTGGAATTTTATCAAAGCAGCTCAAGACATGCGACGTTGCGGTAGGCGCTTTATCTTCTTATGGCGGCAGAACCCCTCTCGTCGTTACCGAGGAAATGGTAAGCAGAATGCGACCCGGCAGTGTAATTGTGGATGTATGTATTGACCATGGAGGGTGTTTTGAAACGTCGTCCATTACTTCTCATAAAGATCCTGTTTTTCGAAAATATGATGTAATTCATTACTGTGTCCCCAATATTCCCAGTGGGTTTGCACGTACAGCTTCGCAATCAATTAGTAACGTGCTAATGACGTTATTACTGGAAATGGCTGACGAAGGCGGATTTGAAAACTTAGTCTGGTATAAAATAAATATCCGGAGCGGAATTTATTTGTTTAAGGGATCTCTTACTAATTTCCAACTCAGTGAACGATTCGACTTAAAATTTACAGATTTGAATTTATTGATCGCAAGCAGCCGATAAGCTATTTATAATTTAGCATATCAATTTTCTCTTCGCAAAAACTGTATTCATTCTTATCGTTGCTGCTAACAATTACCAACCTGCTGTTGCAATAATTTTTTATTAACGAATGATAAAGCAGAATTCCTTCATCATCAAGATTAGTAAGAGGTTCATCTAATAATACTACCGGTACATTACTAAATATTGCCTGTGCCAGTTTAACTCTTTGCTTCATGCCGCTGCTGAAATAACGTATTTGTTTATGCGAAGATTTTTGTAGACCTAGTATGCCAATAATCTCTTTTGTATCAACGGAGGAGATCCAGCCTTTCATTTTTTGATGGAAAGCAAAGAATTCTGTTAAGGTCATCTCTTCCACAACTTCAAGATAAGGCGCAGCAAAAGAAATTCTTTTGAATATGTTTTCAAGTCCAACACTTTTGTCTGATTCGTTATATGAAATCTCTCCCTCATTGTGGATAGCTGATCCGCCAATGATCTGCAGCAATGTTGATTTCCCTGAACCATTAGGTCCCGTGATTGCGTAACGTTTATCTATGTAAAATTGAAAAGTGAGATTGCGAAAAATCCATTCCCTGTTATAGCGCTTGCCAAGATTATTCAGACTAATTTTCATCAGTAATTTCTTTGGCAGATACTTTTAAAATGCCACGCTTGCTGTCCCGGATAAATTTTATAATCTCGTTTTTTTCTTCCGATTCCGGCAATTCTTTTTCAATAAATTCTGTAGCCTGCGTAATATTTAGCCCACGCAAATAAATAGTACGGTAAATTTCGAGTATGCCATTTATTTTTTCTGAATTAAAGCCCCTTCTCTGTAACCCAACCGAATTTACACCGACATAACTCAGTGGTGATCTTCCTGCCTTGATATAAGGAGGAACATCTTTGATAATTTCAGTTCCACCTGCAATATAACAATGTGCCCCAATTTTTGAAAATTGAATAGCGGCAGCCATGCCACCAAGTATTGCATAATCGCCTATTTCCACATGGCCGGCCAGTTGAACTGAGTTCGCAATTATAACATGGTCGCCCAAAATACAATCATGCGCAATGTGGCAGTAAGCCATCAATAAACAATAGCTGCCCACTTTAGTTTTCCATTTATCTTTTGTACCGCGGTTTACGGTAACGCATTCTCTAATAGTCGTGTGGTCTCCGATCTCTACAAAAGTTTCTTCACCATCGAATTTTAGATCTTGCGGAATAGCTCCCAAAACTGCCCCCGGGAAGATATTGCATGATTTCCCCACGATGGTATTCTTCAAAATTACCGCATGAGACATTATATGAGTGCCTTCACAAATATGCACCCCTTCTTCTATAACCACGAAAGGATCAATCTTTACATTGTTGCCTATTTTTGCTGCGGGATGAATATGGGCAAGAGGACTAATCATATAATCAGGCTTTGGGTCTTTTTACTATTTGAGCAATTAATATAGCTTCAGTAACTACTTTGTCACCAACATATACTGTCCCTCTCATTTCGCAGATTCCTCTTCGAATAGGATGGAGCAACTCCATTTTTAAAATGAGCGTATCGCCGGGAACCACTTTTTGTTTGAATTTGCAGTTCTCAATTTTTAGAAAGTAGGTATCATACTTGTCAGGTGAATTCCTGGGAATAGCTATAAAGCCACCAGCTTGAGCAAGTGCCTCTGCAAGCAATACACCGGGCATCACAGAATTGCCCGGAAAGTGTCCCTGGAAAAAAGGTTCGTTATAAGTAACATTTTTTATTGCCACTACGTGCGTGTCACTAAGTTCAATTATTTTGTCAACCATCAAAAACGGATACCGGTGCGGTAAAGTTTTTTCAATTTCCTGTATATCAAGTAAGGGAGGAAGATTAGGATCGTATTTAGGAATGTCCTGCCTGTGCTTATATTTCTTTATATGCTCTTTTATTTTTTTGGCAAACTTAATATTGGAAGAATGCCCCGGTCTGTTGGCAATAATATGTGCTTTGAAAGGATAGCCAACAAGTGCAAGATCACCCACAACATCGAGCAATTTATGTCTTGCTGGCTCATTCGGAAAACGAAGTGTGAGGTTATTGAGAATTCCGGCCTCACTAACTTTCACATCATTTTTGTGAAATATTTTTGAAATTCGATCGACCTGGTCCGCAGTTACAGGCTTGTCAACCACAACAATAGCATTATTAATATCTCCACCCTTTATAAGGTCGTTAGCAATGAGGAGTTCCAACTCATGAAAAAAACAAAAAGTTCTGCTGGGCGCTATTTCTTTCTTAAAATCTCCTATTTTTCTTAAATCAGCATGTTGTGTGCCTAATACAGGCGAATTAAAATCAATTAAAGTATTAATGCGGTAATCGTGATAAGGTAAAGCTACCATCTCCACTTTTTTATCCTCATCAACAAAACTTATATTATGCTGAATGTTGTAGTAGATTTTTTGGGCATCTTGTTTTTGAATACCTGCTTTTGAAAGATGTTCAATGAAAAGCTGGGAGCTTCCATCAAGTATAGGAACTTCTTCGCCATCTATCTCAATAAGCACATTATCGATAAGCATTCCGGTAAGTGCCGCCATCAAGTGTTCGATAGTTCCAACCCGGGCCTCATTGGCTTCAATAGTTGTGCTTCGGTTGGTTTCTATTACATTGTCTACATCCGCTTTAACGATTGGTTTACCTGGAAGGTCCGTTCTTTGAAAATTAATACCTGAATTAATTCCTGCAGGTTTTATGTGCATTGTTACCGACTGGCCGGTATGGATACCAGCGCCTGAAATAACAACTTCTTCCTTTATAGTATGTTGAAAATATTCCTCCTTAGCATTCATTGACTCCATGGATACGAAAGTATGAAAACTATTGCTTTCAAAAATTGCACAGGCAACGTGAGTTCTAAAATTTTATTTAAAAAGATTCTTCTATCCGGTTACCTTCTCATTAATTAAACGTTCCACAAGCTGTTCCAATTCTTTAATTCGCTTTTCCAATTCAGGAAGATTGCGATTTAGTATCTGGCTGCGAAGGGCATGGGAATAATCAAATGCGGGAGATCCTGTAACTGCTGTATTGGGAGTTTTAATCGATTTGCTCACGCCGCTCTGGGCATTAATTTTGCTTCCATCTGCAATCTGTAGGTGACCAACTATTCCGGCTTGTCCGCCTATCATCACGTTGTTTCCTACTTTGGTACTGCCACTTATTCCTGCTTGCGCTGCAATAACGGTATTGTTGCCCACTTCTACGTTATGAGCAATCTGTATTAAATTATCAAGTTTTGCGCCTGATCTTATTAAGGTAGACCCGATTGTTGCCCGGTCAATCGTGGCATTTGCGCCTATCTCCACGTTGTCTTCAACGATAACATTGCCTATTTGAGGTACCTTTTTAAAACTTCCATCTTGCTGAGGGGCAAAACCGAATCCATCTCCGCCGATTACCGAGCCGGCGTGAATAGTCACATTCTTTCCTATTATACAATCATGCTGAATTTTCACTCCAGGAAATAGGATGGAATCGTCATCGATTGTAACATTGTCGCCAATGTATACCTGGGGAAAGAGCTTTACGTTATTACCGATTTTTACGTTATTGCCTATATAAGTAAACGCCCCAATAAAAATATTTTCACCCATAACGGCCGAGTCGGAAATATAGGCAGGTTGTTGTACGCCTGCTAAATTGGCCTTGGCCATCTTTTCATACGTACTTAAAATAACAGCAAAAGCTGAATATGCGTCAGGTACACGAATTAAAGTAGCGTTTACTTTCCTTTCTACCAGTTGTGTATTATTAATAATTATAACGGATGCTTTAGTAGAATATAAAAATTCCTCGTATTTAGGATTTGCAAGAAAGGCCAGTTGTCCGGGCTCTGCACCCTCCAATTTTCCAAAAGATGAAACTGTAACAACAGGATCGCCTTCAATTTCCCCATTTATCAGGGTAGATATTTGCATTGCGGTAAACTCCATATTCTCTTTATCTATTTATACAGACGATCTATTTATTTAAAAGTTAAGCTATAATAGCCTGGCATTTGGAAAACAAATGTAAAATTTTTTTACCGTGCCAAATAATGTTTGATTTATAAGAGCATTGTCCACCCCGGAAATATCTTTAATGCTACCATCCTTATATAAAATATTTATGTGCTCATCCTGGTCGCTATATGTTTCGTTCCCGGTTTCGCCGGCGAAAACGAGGTAACCCGCGTCTTCATTGTTTATTTGAAAATTTTGCATTACTAATTGCTGTTTCTCTTTTACCAGATTATTATCAATTATAGTTCCGGAATATTTTACTTTAAGAAGCCTGCGGTTTACAATCCCTTTGCAAAGAAAGGATAAAATTACGTCAGGATGAAGTGTCCAGCTTTTTATTGCTGATAGAACATCGTAATCATCGAGCATGCAGAAATCGTCCAGGTGTCTCTCTATTTCTTCCTCTCTAAATTCGTTATGCAAAAAAGTATTTAATGCATTTGATGGCGCCTCCGCGTTCAGAACCCTTGCCCTGTTTATTATATTGACCAACATCTTTTCCGCACATAAAACAGTTTTATGCAAATAAACCTGCCAATACATGAGCCTTCTGGAAACCAGGAACTTTTCAATTGAATAAATTCCTTTTTCTTCGGCCATTAATTCACCATTATATACAGTAAGCATTTTAATGATACGATCGTAACCAATGACACCTTCACTTACGCCTGTAAAAAAACTGTCGCGGGTTAAATAATCCATACGATCAACATCTAATTGGCCGCTTACCAACTGGTGAAGAAATTTTTTGGGATATTCGTTTTTAAAAATTTCAATTGCCATTTGTAACCTGCCGGAAAATTCTACATTCATTCTCTCCATCAATAACAAAGATATTTTTTCATGATTTGCATTTTTGATCAGGACATGTTCCAACGCATGTGAGTAAGGGCCATGGCCAATGTCGTGAAGAAGAATAGCAATTTTCGCAGCCTGTTCTTCTTCCGCTGAAATTACAATTCCCTTTCCTTTTAATTCATTTATTGCGTTATACATTAAATGGTAAGCTCCCAGGGAATGATGCAACCGTGTGTGAACGGCTCCGGGATAAACCAATTGAGCCATCGCCATTTGATGAATGCGCCGCATTCGCTGATAGTAAGGGTGAGAGATAATGGCATAAATTAATTCATCATCAATAGTAATAAAACCATAAACGGGGTCATTGATTATTTTTCTGTATGCCATCTATTTTTAAATTGTTAAAATGCTTAAGCAGTGTTGCAAAGGTAATTTTTGGGGAGGGAATAAATTACATTTGTAAGAATCTGTATTCGAATACAATTAATGATGTAAGCCGATATTAATTACATAATACCAGTAAATTTTTTTTAAATGAGAGCAGCAAAAATTTTGTGGGTTGATGATGAGATGGAAAGTTTGAAATCCCAAATCATGTTTTTGGAGAATAAAGGATATGAAGTAAAATCGCTAAGCAACGGGTTTGATGCCATTGATTATGTGAAAGAAAATTTGGTGGACGTTGTGTTGCTTGATGAAAGTATGCCGGGAATTACCGGTTTGGAAACCCTTCAAAAAATCAAAGAGATTAGCTCGCAGATTCCCATAGTTCTTGTTACCAAGAATGAAACAGAAAATTTAATGGATGAAGCCATAGGCTCACAAATAACGGATTATTTGATAAAGCCTGTGAATCCCAACCAGGTATGGCTTTCATTAAAAAAAATAGTTGACAACCGGAGATTAGTGGCTGAAAAAACGACATCGACTTATCAGCAACAATTCAGGGATTTATTTATGGCGCTCAATGATAACCCTGACTATAACGGTTGGATGGATATTTATAAAAAGCTCGTGTATTGGGAACTTGAAATGAAAAAAAGTGACAGCCCTGAAATGCAGGAAGTTTTTCAATCTCAAAAGAACGAAGCAAACACAGATTTTTTTAAATTTATTTCAAAAAATTATTCCAATTGGGTAACAAATCCTGCTGCGCAAGCGCCCATAATGAGCCATACTTTAATGAAGTACAAAGTATTTCCTCATGTTGAAAAAGGTGGCGTACCAACTATATTCTTGTTAATCGATAACCTGAGGTTTGATCAGTGGAAAGCCATACAGTCAATATTTGCCGAGACCTTTCGCATACACGAAGAAGAAACTTTCTATTCTATTCTACCAACAGCTACACAATATAGCCGCAATGCGATTTTTGCGGGCCTGCTTCCTGTAGAAATTGAAAAGCAATTTCCTGTTGAATGGAAGAATGATGATGAAGAAGGTGGCAAAAATTTATTTGAGCAGGATTTTTTTAAGGCCCAGTTAAAAAGGTTACGCAAGGATGATCTTAAATATTCTTACACAAAAATAACCAACCACCAGGATGCTCAGAAGTTAGTAGATAATATCCACAATATGTTGAGTAACGATATAAGCATTATCGTTTACAATTTTGTTGATATGCTTAGCCATGCCCGTACCGAGATGGAAGTATTAAAAGAGCTTGCTGCAGATGAAGTAAGCTATAGGAGCCTTACTGCATCGTGGTTTGAGCACTCGCCATTGCACCAGGCTTTGAAAAAAATTGCAGATAAAAAATTGAATTTAATTGTTGCCACTGATCATGGAAGTGTAAGAGTAAATTCTCCGCAAAAGGTTGTCGGCGATAAACAAACAACAGCCAATCTTCGCTATAAACATGGGCGGAATTTAAATTACGAAGCAAAAGAAGTTTTAGCTTTTCGCGATCCACGCCAGGCAGGGTTACCGGTTCCCAATGTAAACTCATCTTTCATTTTTGCCAGGCAGGATGGATATCTCTGTTACCCCAATAATTATAATCATTTTGCAAATTATTACCGCAATACTTTTCAGCATGGTGGCGTTAGCCTTGAAGAAATGATAATACCCGTTATAAGAATGAGTACTAAAGTGTAGCTCCTAACCCAAAGGGGGAAAAATAAATCATTAAATTTGCTCCATAAATTCGACATACACCTTTAGTATTTTAAGTATGAAGTACAACCAGACTACCTTAAAAAAGCTCGAAAACATTTTGGATGAATGCGGCTATATTGTCCGTTACGAACGTGGTTCCTTCCAAAGTGGCTACTGCATTCTTGAAGATAAAAAAGTTGTGGTGCTCAATAAATTTTTAAATCCCGAAGGAAGAATAAATACGCTGATGGATTTAATACCTTCTGTAGATATTAACTACGATATGCTTACGAAAGATTCCCAAAAAATGTATGAAGAGGTAATTTCGAAAAACACAGTAGTAGAAAAGTAAAGAACATCTTTCCGAAAATTTCTCTTTTATATTTTTTAGTTTTGAATGCGTGAACTATCCCTCAATTAAAATTACTTTTCTTGGCACCGGCACCAGTGGCGGAGTTCCTATGATTGCCTGCGGGTGTTATGTTTGCTCATCACCGGACGAAAAAGATAAGCGACTACGTAGCAGCATATTGGTTGAGAGCGCAAAAACTTCATTAGTTGTAGATACAACGCCTGATTTTCGTACACAAATGTTGAGAGCTAACGTAAAAAAATTAGATGCCGTACTTTTTACCCATCCGCATAAAGATCATATTGCAGGGCTTGATGACGTTAAGGCATTTAATTATTTTCAAAAAAAGCCCATGAACGTTTATGCAAATAAATTAACACAGGATGCTTTAAAAAGAGAGTTCAACTATATTTTTGATGATAAGAAATATCCCGGTGTTCCAAGTATAACAATGCATACAATTACTGATAAAAGTTTTACGGTCGGCGACATTCCGGTAACACCAATTCTTGTCTACCATATGCATATGCCGGTTTTGGGCTTTAGGTTTGGTAAGTTTACGTATATTACCGACGCCAATAGGATTAACGATGATGAAAAGCAAAAGATAATCGGGAGCGATACGCTTATCATAAATGCGCTTCGAAAAGATTCGCATATGTCGCATTTTAATTTGCAGGAAGCAATTGATATTGCAGACGAACTCAAAATACCACACGTTTACTTTACCCATGTAAGTCACCAGCTTGGCACATATGAAGAAATTAACCGTGAACTTAAGCCTGGCAGGCAATTAGCTTACGATGGATTGCAACTGCATTTCTAATATTGAGCGTATACTTTGTGATTTTTAGCATTTAAATCTGACTCGTTTGAATAATTCATTTAATTGAGTATTTTACTATAAAAGATATTATGTGGAAGGAATTTCTTAGAAACTACCTAAACTTTACCCGAAAGGAAAGGAGGGGAGTCATAAGCGTTGTTCTCGTTATTTTGCTTTTTATTTTGGCACAATTTTTCTACCCGCTGTTCATATCGCATAAACAGTACAACTATACCAACTTTTCCAGGGAAATCGACGCATTGAATATTGAAAAAAGCGATACTGTAAAAAATAATAAATATGCTAAAAATACCGGGAACGATTCTTATGACGAGTATTCTTTGGTGGGGGAAAAAGAATTTGAAACACTAAAGGCAGAATTTTTTTATTTTGATCCAAATACAGCTTCGGCAGCTGATTGGAAAAGATTAGGAATAAGAGACAAAACAATTCATACCATTCTAAATTATCTTTCGAAAGGTGGAAAGTTTTACAAGCCCGAAGACATCCGTAAAATATGGGGATTATCACCCTCAGATGCGCAGCGTTTAATCCCATATGTTAGTATAAAAAACGGAGCCAAAGAAAATATTTCTTTTGAGAAAAAGGAATATCCAAAAATGTCTTCACCTTCTGTAGCTAAAACTATTCAGCCAATTGACGTGAACCTTGCTGACACTGCAGCATTTATCAGCTTACCGGGAATAGGAAGTAAACTTGCACAAAGAATTATTGCATTTCGAAACAAACTTGGCGGCTTCTATTCAATTGACCAGGTTGGAGAAACGTATCTTCTTCCTGATTCAACATTTCGGAAAATCATACCAAAATTGACAATAGCTAACAGTAATGTGAAACAAATAAATATTAACATGGCCTCAATTGATGAAATGAAGGCGCATCCCTATTTGAGATACAATTTGGCCAACGCAATTTTTCAATACCGGCAACAACACGGAAGTTTCAACTCGGTTGAAGAAATTAAAAAGATAATGCTGGTAACTGAAACTACATACAATAAGGTATCACCCTACCTGGCCGTTAAATAAATTTATATGGTTTTTGCATAGATTTTCGTTATAATAAAACTGACGGACGGTTTGACTTCGTTAATTCGGTATACCTTGCAAATGACTAAACAAATATGTATAATTAGTTGATATGAATTTTAAGAACACAGAGATTACTGACCAGATTGCGCAAAGTGCAAGAGACTTTGCTAACCAATATATAAAGCCTCACGTAATGGAGTGGGATGAAGCGCAGGAGTTTCCTGTTCACATATTTAAAGAACTGGGAAAGCTTGGAATGATGGGTGTCTTGGTACCTGAAGAATATGGTGGCACTGGTTTAGGTTATTTTGAATACAGTTATATCATCCAGGAAATTTCAAAAGTTTGTGGTTCTATTGGTTTATCGCTTGCTGCTCATAATTCGTTATGTACGGGTCATATTCTCGCATTTGCAAATGAAGAGCAGAAGAAAAAATATTTACCAAAATTAGCGACCGGTGAATATATTGGTGCATGGGGATTAACAGAACCAAACACAGGCAGTGATGCCGGAAATATGAAATGCGTTGCAGAAAAAGACGGCAATGAATGGGTAATTAACGGAACAAAAAATTGGATCACCCACGGAAAAAGCGGCGATATAGCAGTAGTAATCTGCAGAACAGGGGAGGCACACACAAGAGACAACTCAACTTCGTTTATAGTTCGCCGTGGTACTAAAGGTTTTTCGGGAGGAAAAAAAGAAAATAAATTGGGAATGCGGGCCAGCGAAACGGCTGAAATGATTTTTAATGATTGCAGAATTCCTGATTCGTCGAGAATGGGTAATGTAGGTGATGGTTTCAAACAGGCAATGTATGTACTTGATGGCGGCCGCATTTCAATTGCGTCGCTGGGATTAGGTATAGCGAAGGGCGCTTATGAAGCTTCTTTGCAATATGCAAAAGAAAGGCACCAGTTTGGAAAACCTATTGCAGAATTCCAGGCAATTTCATTTAAGCTGGCGGATATGGCAACAGAAATCATGGCCGCTGAATTACTAATAAACCATGCTTGTGAACTTAAAATGCGGGGTGAAAATGTTACAAAAGAGTCAGCAATGGCGAAATATTATTCGAGCGAAATTGCCGTGAAAGTTGCGACAGATGCAGTTCAGATTTTTGGCGGGTACGGTTATACAAAGGATTTTCCTGTGGAGAAATTTTACCGCGACAGTAAATTATGCACCATCGGTGAAGGTACCAGTGAAATACAAAAAATAGTCATAGCACGGGAAACATTAAAATAATCATTCAAATTAGCATGTAAAAAAGCCGGAATTTTTTTCCGGCTTTTTTGATAAAGCTTATTGCGAATTATGCTGTTTTATTTCCTCCAAACAAACCACCTAATTTATCTTTTGCATATTCTTCGATCTTTTCACCAGTCGAGCCTGGAATAAAATCCGATATTTTATCCAAAAAATTTCCATCGCCACTCATGGAACTTGTTGCCGCGGTTTGAGTATCAGCCGGAGTTGTGCCAGGTGAAGCAGGCGTAGTTCCTGATTGAAAAATATTATCTATCGCACCCGCTACCATTGGAAATTTTTCTTTTACAAAACCTGTTATGGTATTCAATATTCCATGTGATTGCTCTGCACTTAGCCCGTGAACGGCCTGTAATTTTTGAATTAACTCTTCCATGATTATTTTTTTAAATATTATAAATTATTTTCGTCGCAAATTATGTATTTGTTGTGAAACATATTGGTTACTAAAATTACTTTCCCGGTAAAATCAAATAATTACAGACTTGTTTAGTCAACCATTTGTTTTGTCAGCTTATAAATTATAAAACAATCGTATGAAAAAAAACTACAACTCATTTCTTATTAGAATCGTCTTGTCGATTTCCTTTATTGTTATTTACACTAGTGTCATTGCACAGGATCAAAGTGTAAAAGATTTGCAAGCAAGTGCTACTAAAGAAATAAAAAAGGAGAAAATAGACAGTGGTAAAGCATGGAAAACAGGCGGTTTATTGAACCTGAATTTTGGCCAGGGAAGCCAAAGCAATTGGGCTGCCGGCGGCGACGATTTTTCCTTATCTATAGCTTCTTATCTCGGTTTCTATGCCTTTTATAAAAAGGATAAATATAGCTGGGATAATACGGTAGATTTAAATTATGGCCTTGTAAATACAACCAGCCTTGGAACGAGAAAAAATGATGACCGTATAGATTTGTTATCAAAATTTGGTTATGCATTAAGCCCCAAGCTGGATGCTGCTGCATTATTTAATTTCCATTCGCAATTTTCTAAAGGATATAATTATAACAATGACGGTACTAAAGATCTTTTGTCGAATTTTCTTGCGCCGGGCTATGTATTGATAAGTTTAGGGTTGGACTATAAACCT
>NZ_JBMQQG010000067.1:0-72700 GCF_057362405.1 Ginsengibacter sp. | reverse complement strand
TTCGACAGCCAATGGTTCATAAGAAAACCAGGCGACCGGCCAGGTATTGAATCAGATTGTCCGTACAAAACACCTGAGCAATTTTATAATGAACTTGAAGACATTCTAAACAGGAATGCTAAAAAGCTAATCATCCTCGCAGGCCATCATACTTTGAAGAGTTATGGAATTCATGGCGGATATTTTCGGTTAAAACAGCATATTTTCCCCTTCACAGAAATGAATCCAAAACTGTGGATTCCATTACCCGTTATTGGTTCCCTATACCCCATAGTGAGAGGAATATTTGGCACTCCGGAAGATTTGCACTACCCGGCCTACGCCAATATGATAAACAAGATAGAAGATATTACAAAAGGTCATTCTAATGTGATTTTCGTTGCGGGACATGAACATACGATGCAACTTATTAAAGACTCCAGTCATTATTATATTGTAAGTGGAGCGGGTTCAAAGAGCACAAGAGTTTCTCATAGCAAACAAACAGAGTACGTCGGCCAGTCTTTCGGATTTGCAAACCTCGATATATCAAAGAATAAAAATGTGCATGTCGATTTTTATGCTGTAAACAACGATTCGGTTCATCATAGTTTTTCAAAAAATCTTTTTAATTTTTCATCGATCGAAAAAGAATCAGGCGATTCCTCCAATGTACCCCAATCAGTGCCAATAGTAAAGTTCCAGGATAGTGTGAAAGTTGCAGTTAATAAGCAGTACGCAAAAATTTCATCTTTTCGCGAAATTATTGCAGGCAAAAATTACCGAAAGGAATGGAGCACTCCTGTTCATTTAAAGGTTTTTAGAATTAATCAGCAATATGGGGGATTCAAAATATTAAGTTTTGGAGGAGGTAAACAAACAGAATCATTACGACTGGAGGATACAAATCACCATGAATGGGTATTGAGAACGGTCGATAAAAATCCTACAGGATCAATACCCGAAATATTGAAACCGTACGTGGCCACCAACATTATGAAAGACATGATTACCGCTGAACATCCATATGGAGCACTTATGGTTCCTTTACTTGCGGACGCGGCTAATGTTGAACATGCAGATCCCGAATATTACTTCGTGCCGGACGATCCGGCCCTCGGATTTTACAGGCCAAAATTTGCAAAGAAAATTTGCCTGCTGGAATTTCATGACCCCAATTCTGATGAAACCGAAACAAAAAGTACCGCAAAAGTTATCGATAAATTGGTAGCGGACAGCAAAAATCATGTTGACCAGGAAAATGTATTACGGGCACGCCTACTCGATATGATGATCGGCGACTGGGACAGACATTTTGATCAATGGCGCTTTGGGACCGCCGATACCGGTGTTGGCAAATTGTATTACCCTATTCCACGTGACAGGGACCAGGCCTTTTTTTACTCCGATGGACTTTTTATAAAATCATTAAGCATTGCAGCATTGCCGTACCTGCAGGGTTTTAGAAAACACTATCCCAATATTAAATGGTTCAATTGGGAAGAAAGAAATTTTGACCGTTACTTCATGAACAACCTGGATGAGGCAGCATGGAAAAGAATCATATCTAAATTCCAGGCTAACGAAACCAACGCCGTAATTGCTGAAGCAGTAAAACAATTGCCCCCCGAAATTTATAAGATTGATTCAGCCAAAATATCGGCAAAGCTAAGAAGCAGGCGGGATCTCATTTATAAAAGCGGATTGAAATATTATCACTTCTTATCAAAAGAAGTAAACGTAGTTGGCAGCAATAAAAACGAATATTTTCGAGTCTTTAATTCAGGTGGCGGCCTCGAAGTAAAAGTATATAAACGAAAGCAGGCAACAGATTCAGCAAGTGTTATGTTTGACCGTGTATTTAAACGAAGTTCAACAAAATACATTAACCTGTATGGCCTGAATGGAGATGATCTATTTGATATAGACTCATCGGCAAACAGTAAAATAAGAATAAGAATTATTGGCGGAAAGGGCCGCGACACTTTTGATATTAAAGGTAATGTCAGGAATATAGTTTATGATTATAAGCCCGATAGCAATTACCTTAAAAACGTACACAAAACAAAAAATTCAATATCAACCGACCGCGAAGCAAATTTATATGACATTACAGGTTTCAACTACAATAGCTATCGTTTGCCTCTCATAAATTTTGGCTATGACGAAGAAGATGGACTCAATGCAGGGATGGGATACTCATTAAAAACGTATGCTTTCAGAAAAGATCCTTATTCTACTTTCCAGTCGTTAACCACACTATACAATGTTAACTCAGGCAAATACCAGGTAAATTATAATGGCGAGTTTAATCATGTAATTTCTAATTATGATCTTGTGGGAACGGGTTCTTTATTTAATACAGTTCTCACTAATTATTTCGGATCGGGAAATCAAACCGCAATAGACAAGAACAAGAATTATAACTTTTATAAAGTGAGATATAATTATTTATCCGGGGATCTGCTACTTAGAAAACGGTTCCATAATCTTGCTGAACTAAGTTTTGGGCCTTCCTATTATCATTATTGGAATCATCAGTTGGATAATACCGGTAAAATCCTTTCGCAGCCTTCACTTGCCGGCCTTGATTCCTCGGATATTTATAGTGGTAAAACTTACTTAGGTGGTAAAATTTCCATTATTATCCATAATATAAACAGCGATCTTTTGCCTACAAGAGGTGTTTATTGGAATTCAGAATTCTCTTCTTTATTTGGTATCAATAAAAGCAGCAGGCAAATCACAAAAGTTACAACCGATATGACTGTTTATGCAAGCTTTAAAGATCCAACAAGGCTTGTAACGGTTTTGCGCCTCGGATATGGTCATATTTTTAGCGAACACTATGAATATTTTCAAGCCCTTGGACTTGGGGAAAATAATTATTTAAGAGGATTTAGAAAAAACAGGTTCTCCGGTAAATCTGTATTTTACCAATCCACTGAGTTCAGGTATAAACTTTTTGATTCTAAATCTTATATTGTGCCGGGTGCTGTTGGTTTAATTGCATTTAATGATTTGGGCAGGGTTTGGGTGCCCGGTGAAGTTTCTCATAAGTGGCATGATTCTTTTGGTGGAGGCTTGTACTATTCGCCCTATAATTTTGCTATTGTTTCAGCCACGCTTGCATTTTCGGGAGAAGGCAACCTGTATAATATTTCGATTGGAACAAAATTTAATATAACATTCTAATTTATGGATACCAATAAGCTTTATAAGAAGATTGAAGATTATGTAACCGGCCTTTTTGAGCAAATGCAAACTCCTGAACTGGTGTTTCACAACCTTGGGCACACTCAAGATGTGGTAAAACATACGCAGGAGATTGCGGGTCATTATAAAGTATCAGAAAATGAGATGCTGATCCTCTACACGGCTGCGTGGTTTCATGATACGGGCCACCTATTTACAGAGCCCGCAAAACATGAAGAAATGGGTTGCGAAATAATGAAGAAGTTCATGAGGGAACATATTGACGACGAGAAAACAATTATAGAAATTGAAGCCTGTATCATGGCCACTAAGTTTCCACGAAATCCTAAAAATTTATTAGAGAAAATTATTTGCGATGCAGATACTTATCATCTCGGAACCAAAGATTTTAAGAAGACAAATAAAAATGCATTCGAAGAATACAAACTTCGACTTGGCGGAACGGATAAAATTAAATTTAATGAGGGTACGATCAAGATGCTCGAAGAACATAAGTTTTATACTGATTACGCTAAAGAATTACTTGACAAGGGAAAAAAGAAAAATTTAAAAAAACTAACGTTGAAAGCAATGGAACTTGAAGAGGAGAAGCGGGTTAAACAAGAACCTGTAGTGGGCACCTTAGCTGGTTTAGAAAAAGATAAGAGCGGCTTAATGAGCAAAGGAATTCAAACCATGTTGCGCCTTACTTCAGAAAATCATTTAAAACTAAGCGAATTGGCAGATCATAAGGCCAATATTCTTATATCGGTTAATTCAATTATTATTTCTGTGATATTGAGTGTGCTGCTTCGTAAACTGCAGGAAGATGCTTATTTAACCATACCTACAATAATTTTTTTAATAGTTGCCGTAACAACAATTGTGATATCTATTTTATCAACAAGACCTAATATTAGTGGCGGCGAATTTACTCCTGACGATATAAAACAGAAAAAAACCAATCTATTATTTTTTGGAAATTTCTATAAAGCTACCTATGAACAATACAATGCAGCCATGCGGGAAATGATGCTCGATACGGATTACCTATATGGTTCTCTTATAAAGGATATCTATTACCTCGGTGCTGTGCTTGGCCATAAGTATAAACTCATTCGATTGGCGTATAATATTTTTATGATCGGGATAATTGTATCGGTTCTTGCATTTGCTGTCGCTGCATATCTTAGCCAGGGTACTTCTTCAGGCACATTAATAAACGGCACCGGATCACCGCTTTAAACGTTGGGATGTATGATGTACAACAGGGATCTTAGCTGGCTTGGTTTTAACCTAAGAGTTTTACAGGAGGCGGAAGATCCGGAAGTTCCTCTTTATGAACGCCTGAAATTTTTGTCAATTTTTTCTTCGAACCTGGATGAGTTTTTTCGTGTACGCTATACCGAGATAATCGCCCTTTCTGTTCTTGGTAAAAAAACAAGGAAAGAAATACAGGGCAATGATAATAATATTGCTGAAGAGGTTCAGGACGAAATTAACCGGCAGCTTCATTTTTTTGGCTCAATATTATCTACTCAAATTTTGCCGGCATTAAGGGAAAATAAAATCATCTTTTATTATAATGATACAATTCGTGAAGAGCACCTGCCTGAAATAAGAGAAATTTTTCTTTCTGATATTCTTTCATTCATTCAGCCTATTTACCTCGATGAGAATAAAGGAAAAAAATTTATCCTTGAAAATAACAAACTCTATTTCGTGGTTACCTTGCAGGAAAATGTTGAAGGGCGATTGAAACAGGCAATCGTAAATATTCCATCAGAAAAAACCAAAAGATTTTTTTCTCTCACTCCATTAGATGAATATAATTACGTAATTTTTTTAGATGATATTGTTCGTGAAAATCTTGTCTATCTTTTCCCGGGTTTACATATTATCAGCGTATATAGTATAAAATTAAACCGCGATGCAGAATTACATTTGGAAGATGATTACCGCGGCGACCTGCTCCAAAAAATAGAACAACAACTCCGGAAGAGAGATTTTGGTCCACCTTCGAGGTTCCTTTTTCAGCAGGGAATGCCGACAAATCTCCAACTTCTTTTAGGTGCACTTTTTAATATTACCAACGATGATATGTTTGTTGGTGGCAGGTATCACAATCTTAAGGACCTTACACGTTTCCCGGATTTTGGCAAGGAACTGGTATACAAAAAAAGTAAGCCACTTGTTTCATCGTACGTAATGAACAGTGGTGATATTTTCAATATACTCTTGCAGGAAGACATTTTGCTGCATCTTCCCTATCAATCTTATAACCCTGTGCTTTCATTTTTTAACCAGGCGGCGGTTGATGTAAACGTTACAGATATTTATATCACGCTGTATCGTGTTGCGGAAGAATCTCACATTATTAATGCGCTTATCAGTGCAGCCAAGAATGGAATAAACGTTATTGCTTTTATTGAGCTGAAGGCCAGATTTGATGAAGCAAACAATATTAAATGGAGCCGCATTATGAAAGAGGCGGGGGTAAAAATAATTTATAGTTCCCCGCTGATTAAAGTGCATTCTAAAATTGCGTTGGTAAGAAAAAGAAATAATGGCCGGAAACAATCTTTTGCTGTTTTAAGTACGGGTAATTTCAATGAGGTAACAGCGCAGTATTATACAGATCACGTATTGATGACAACGGATAAAATCATCATAACGGAATTACTACAGCTATTTAAATTCTTACAGGTGCAGCATCCACCAAAAAAAGATAAAAAAATTGAGTTTAAATCACTGCTGGTATCCCGCTTCAATATGAACGAAGAATTAAAAAAGCTTATTGGGAGAGAGATAGCCAAAGCAAAAAAAGGTGAGGATGCGTTGATACGAATAAAAGTAAATAATCTTGAAGAGCCGGGCTTTATTAATGAATTGTATAAAGCAAGTAATGCAGGCGTAAAAATTAATTTAATCATCAGGAGCATTTGTTGCCTGGTGCCGGGAACGCTGGGCGAAAGTGAAAATATAAAAGTAATACGTATTGTGGATCGTTATTTGGAGCATTCAAGAATATTAATTTTCGGAACAAAGGATAACGCAGAAGTTTTAATTGGTTCGGCGGATCTTATGACCAGAAATTTATATTACCGCATTGAAGTGGACGTACGTATTAAGAATGAAAGGTGCAAAAAAGAATTGATAAAATATTTCACTAAACAATGGGACGATAACGATAAGTCGGTGATGTTGCTCCCGGGGTTTAAACAACAAAAAATGATTAATACCGGTTCAGAAAAAATAAATGCACAACAATCGATTTACAATTTTTTAGAAACAAGGCAATGAGCGCCATCAAAAGATTTTTTCATCTATCCAACTTAAATAAGATTCGTTTACGAACGGTAATTTATATCGGCCTGTTCTGGACTGCTATTGACTTTGTGATTGTTCTCTTACGGCAAAATGAACGGCTGCATAACAAAACTTTGTGGCTGAGAGAAGTGGTTATGTTTAGTGTAAGCCTGGTCATGGGATATATTTTTGTATACAAACTCAGAAAAGTTTTAACCCATTTTCCTTTGTGGTTGAATTTTTTAGCAAAGAGTTTCATATTGCTCAGTGCGGCATTCATGCTTACTTTTATAATTCAATTGGCAGACACATTTTTTTTTCAACACCTAAGTGTCGGTGAGGCCTTGCACCAAATACGAACTTACGTCCTCTACAAAAACTGGCTTCTTCTTAAAATAATCTATTGGATGATTGTTTTTTTTATTACTCAACTTATTCTTATTATCAATGAAAAATATTCGCCCGGTGTTTTCCTGGATATTATTGCAGGGCGATATATAACCCCAAAGGTGGAAACCCGTATTGTAATGTTCATAGACCTTAAAGATTCTACCCCAATTGCCGAGAAACTTGGCCATGCTGTTAATTTTGAGTTTATACGGGATTTTATTTACCGTGTATCGCAGGCTGTTATAGAATTTGATGGAACTATTTACCAATATGTCGGTGATGAAGTCGTCTGCTCCTGGAACTTTTCTCCCCGCAATACACGCAAATGCCTTGACACAGTAATACAGGCAAGAAAAAATATTCAAAAGAAAAGCAACTATTTCAAAAATAAATATGACATAGTTCCTGATTTTCGCGTTGGCATTCACATAGGCGAAGTAACGGTTGGTGAAATAGGCGTTATTAAAAAAGACCTTGCTATGAGCGGCGATACTATGAATACAACCGCACGCATTCGCAGTGCATGTACTGAGCTTAAACATCACTTTATCGTTTCAAAAACTTTTGTGGAAAATATTGACCTAAAAAAATGGCAAACTGAAAGCCTCGGGATGGTCGAACTTAAAGGCAAAACAAGCAGTATTGAGCTGTTTTCTTTGAAAATATGAATAGCTGATATTCTGGCAGGAATGTTGGATATAACCTGGTAAGATCTCCGTTTCAAAATTAAATTCCAGAAATCCTATTTAGTATTGGTTTAAATTTTGATGGTCTGATTGTAAATTCTCAGGGTAAAATTATTTATGGAATCAAAAGAGAAGGCTTCCGGTAAGAAGAGGTCATTTATGGCTAAGGCAGGCAGGGTTGCGGCATGGATTATTGCCTCTTTAATTTTCCTGGTCATATTGATTTTAATCCTGATTCAAACTCCCCCGGTTCAAAATTTTGCCCGCAAGAAAATAGTGAGCTATCTCGAAAATAAATTGAAAACGAAAGTTGAAATAGGGAAGCTTTCTGTGAAATTTCCTACGGCAGTTTCGTTACAAAATGTTTTTTTCGAAGATCAGTCAAAAGACACCTTGCTGTATGGAGGCGAGCTGGTCGTAGATTTAAGTATGCTAAAACTTTTAAGAAATGTTATTGAGGTACAGGAAATTTCTTTGAATAATGTTGTTTTAAAAGTGAAGCGTCTCGCACCTGATTCGGTTTTCAATTTTCAGTTTATAACTGATGCTTTTGCCGGCAATTCTTCTTCACCATCGCAAACAAAAGATACTTCCTCCCTAAAACTGAATATCGACAGAATTCTTATAAATAGCACACACATTATTTATAAAGATGATGTCACGGGCAATGATATGGATTTAGCGATTGGACATTTCGATACAAAAATCTCAACATTTGATCCTTCTCATTTAGTATTTGACATTCCGTCGATAAAACTAAAAGGGCTTAAAGGTCATTTCTATCAGTTACAACCATTGCAACAAACAACCGCAACCATCGTTGAACCGGCAACGGTGCAACAGGATAATTATTTGCAGTTCTTCAATAAAGAAATGAATTTTTCTAACATAGATGTTGTTTATAAAAGCATACCGTCAAACATAAATGCATCGTTTGTTATCGGCGATCTAACCATACATCCAAAATCTTTTAATCTTAAAAAAAGTATTTATACACTCAAGGATGCCACGTTGAACAATTCTGATATTGGAATCCGGTTATCGACACAGGCAACAAATCCATCAACAAAGAATACTGCTGGAAGTTCAGCATCAACATCGCCTTTTAAAATTATTTCAGACGAACTAACTATTAACAAGAGCAGCCTGAAGTATGACGATAATTCAGTTGCGCATATCACTAACGGAATGGACTATTCGCACCTGGATTTTACGGATCTTTCGTTAAAAGCTGATAACCTTGAATATAATATTGACACGACTATCGTGTCATTGAAATCTGCCAGTCTCAAAGAACAAAGTGGATTTGTCCTAAACAATCTAACAACCGACTTTACGATGAATCCTTCTGGTGTTTCTATGCAAAATTTATATATTGAAACACCCGGCTCATCGATAAAAAAATCCGCCGCCATAACTTATCCTTCGCTCGATGCCATAAAGAAAGATCCGGGCGTGCTTGGTCTTGATCTCGATTTGCAAAACTCAAAAATGAGTATGAAAGACCTGCTCACTTTTGTTCCTCAACTAAGTCAACAAACTTCATCGCTGTCCGCCGGCGCCGCCTTATATATCGACACAAGAATTACAGGTACCGTAAACAATCTAAATTTCGAAAAACTAATTGTAAAAGGATTGGGTTCTACAGACATTAATGCATCAGGCATCTTAAAAGGCCTCCCCGATGCTAAAAAATTATACGCAGATTTGACCATCAAAACGTTTAAAACATCCGCCAGCGATATCCATTCTCTATTGCCGAAAGGAACCTTGCCTGCTAATATCACTTTACCTGGAAGCCTGGATGCGTCCGGTAAAATAAAAGGCAGCATGGATAATTTAACGACTAACCTTTCTTTGAACTCAAGTCTTGGCTCTGCAACAATAAATGGAATGCTTGTTAATATTACCGATCAAAATAAGGCGCAGTACAATCTCGCACTGCACGCCGGCAACTTACAATTAGGTACTTTATTGCAAAACCCTCAACTCGGCCCACTAACAGGTGTTTTCAAAGTGAATGGCAGTGGTTTAAAACCTGAAATAGCAAATGCAACTTTTAGTGGAGTTGTTCCAGCGGTTACGCTTAACAGTTATAACTACACTAATATTAAGGTTGATGGAAACATTGCAAATAAAATTTATAAAGTAAACGCATCTGTTCACGATCCAAACGTCGTTAGCGAAATTTCAGCGAGTGGCGAATTTTCAGGTAAATTTCCAGGCATACAATTAAAGGCAACTATTGATAGCATAAAAACGCTACCCTTACATCTGTCATCAAATTCAATGACATATCACGGAGATATTGACGGGAATTTTTCAAATACTGACCCGGATAATCTTGCTGGAAATCTACTGATAACTCATTCGATACTGGTGAATAATGGAAAAAGAATCACATTAGATTCTTTAAAAATGACTGCAGATAATAATAACGTCAATCACCTGCTTGAAGTAAAATCAGATTTTATTACCGCATCAATCAAAGGAAAATATAAATTAACACAATTAGCAGATGTGCTTCAGCAATCAATGGATCCTTATTTTTCGATGGAATCAAAGAAAGTCAAGCCAAAAATTGATTCTTACCACTTTACAATAAGCGTCGGAGTTACCGATAATCCTGCATTACACACTTTTCTTCCTTCATTAACGCAACTAAAGCCTGTTTCATTTAATGGATCGTTTGCAAGCGACAGCGGCCTTAGTCTTAACTTAAAATCTCCTTATATAATTTATGCGGGAACTATAGTAAACGATCTAAGCGTTAATGCCAGTACAAAAAATGGTGCCCTCGCTTTTAATGCCTCATTTAAACAAATTAAAAATGGTACGACACTTAACGTCTACGCTACAGCGTTAGACGGAACCCTACAAAACAACAATCTCAATTTTACACTAAATATTAAAGACCAAAAATCAGTTGACAAGTATGTACTCGCAGGTTTACTTTCTGCTCAGCCGTCCGGTAATTACAGCTTTAGTTTAAAGCCGGGCAGTCTTTTATTAAACTATGATAAATGGAACATAAACGATGGAAATTCGATCCAGTATGTTAATAACAGTACACTGGCACATAACTTTATATTGAGCCGGGGCAACCAGCAATTAAGTCTAAACAGTACCACATCAGGAAGTAATAGTCCGTTACAAATTGATTTTAAAAAGTTCAATTTGGCAACTCTTACAGGTTTTGTTGAAAATGACTCCTTATTAGTTAGTGGACTATTGAATGGAAATGCCATTGTAAAAAATTTACAAACTCAGCCAACTTTTACAACAGATCTTACTGTAGAAAATCTAAGTATTTACCAGGATACCATTGGAGACTTTACAGCCAAAGTAAACGATAATATCGCCAACACCTACCATGCCGATATAACACTTAAAAATCGCGGAAATGATGTTAGCATAAACGGAGATTATGTTGTAAAATCAACAAACAGCAGCTATGATTTTATGGTAAATATTGCAGCGCTTCAAATGCATTCAGTTGAAGGATTTACAAAAGGAGGTATCAAAGATGCAAGGGGCTTTATTTATGGAAAGATTGCACTCAATGGGAGTTTGCAGAGTCCAAATATTGATGGAAAAATCAATTTTAATAACACTGCTTTCAACGTAAGTGCATTCAATAACGTATTTAAAATTGACCAGGCGTCAATAGCCATTATCAACAATAAAGGGATTGAGCTTAATAATTTTGTTATAAGAGATACCACTAATAATGCGCTTGCAATTGAGGGTGCCATCAACACTACCGATTTTTTAAATTACAATTTCGATCTTGCGATAAAGGCCAGGGACTTCCAGGCCATTAATTCTACGAACAAAGACAACAAGTTATTTTATGGCAAAATGGTTTTCTCAACTAATTTAACCATCAAAGGAACGCCAACACATCCGGTTATTGACGGCGATTTAACTATAAATAATAAAACTGATTTTACGGTGGTTCTTCCGCAGGAGGATCCCGGTGTGGCTAAACGGGAGGGAATCGTACGCTTTGTTGACTATAGCGCCACGGCAGAAGATTCATTATTAATGGTCCCTTACGATTCTTTAAATGTGGCTCCATTTGCTGGTTATGATGTTTCTGTAAATATAAATGTAACCAAGGAAGCTACTTTTAACATGATTGTTGACGCTGCCAATGGTGATTTTCTAAAACTGAAAGGTACAGGGCAGCTAACGGCAGGCATAGACGCAAGCGGGAAAATAACACTGGTAGGCTCCTACGAAATTGAAGAAGGCTCTTATAACCTTTCATTTAATTTTCTAAAACGCAATTTCATCATTCAAAAAGGAAGCCGCATAGTATGGACGGGAGAACCTACCACTGCACAGATAAGCGTTACTGCTATTTATATTGCTAACACCGCCCCGCTGGATTTAGTTCAGGCGGAAAGTACCAGTGCAGACCAATCAATGTATAAACAAAAGCTACCCTTTGAAGTTCATTTAAATTTGGCGGGAGAACTATTGAAGCCACAGATAACATTCGATATAGTTCTTCCTTCCGATAAAAATTATAACGTTGACAATAGCATTGTTTCAACTGTACAGAATAAGTTAGCCCAGGTACGACAGGATCCGGGGGAAATGAATAAACAGGTTTTTGCGCTTTTGTTATTGAATCGTTTCGTAGGCCAGGATCCTTTTAGTAACAGCGCCGGGGGCGGCCTGAACGCCGGCACCTTTGCTATGCAAAGTGTAAGCCGCCTCTTAACAGAGCAGCTAAATGCACTGACCGAAAATTTAATTGAAGGCGTTGATATAAATTTTGACGTAGCTACAACGCAGGACTACACCACCGGCAATCAGCAAAATCGAACTGACTTGAATGTAGGCATTTCGAAACGACTGCTTAGCGATCGTTTAACCGTAACCGTTGGCAGCGATTTTGAACTCCAGGGGCCACAGCCTGTCACTAACAAGCAACAGAATTTTGCCGGTAACATTTCTATTAATTACAAACTTAGTAAGGATGGTAAATATATGCTGCGTGCCTACCGTAAAAATGACTATACTGATATTATTGACGGATATGTAATTGAAACAGGGATCGGGTTTATTATTTCAGTGGACTTCAATAAATTCAATGAACTTTTTACTACAAGGGAACAACGCAGAAAGAAAAGAGAAATAAGACGGCAAAATAAGGCAGAAAATAAACAGGAAGTCCGCACAAAAGAAGAGGAACAAACAATGACGCTTCCCTCAAAAGCAAATTAGATGATGAATAAGCGACAAAGAAAAATTTCCATACTATTTGCGGTTTTGTTTTTAAACGCATGTAATGTGACCAAATTTGTTCCCAAAGGAGATGCGTTATATACCGGAGCTTCGGTTAAAGTAAAGGACAGCACTATTTCAAAAAAAGCAAAAAATAAAGTCATTGATCTTACGGAGCATCTTCCCCGGCCGGCTCCCAACAGTAAATTCCTGGGCGTTCCTTTTAAACTAATGTTTTATAACCTGGCTGGCGATCCGAAAAAAGCAAAAGGATTTCTCAGGAAGTTCTTTCGGAAGATTGGCCAGCCACCTGTATTATTAAGTAGCGTAGATATTGATTATAATTCGAAAGTGTTGCAAAACTATCTCGAAAATATTGGCTATTTCCATGCGGAAGCGAGTGGTGATACAGTTGTTAAAAGAAAAAGGGCGCATGCCACCTACACGCTTACCCCAGGGCCTGTTTATACCATCAAGAATGTAAAATTTCAGAAGGACAGTTCAGCCCTGGGGAAAGCCATTGAGGATACAAGGGCGAAGTCAATCTTAGTTCCCGAACAACCGTTTAACCTCAGCATTATTAAAAACGAACGGGACCGGATAGACGCAGTTTTAAAAGAGGAGGGTTATTATTATTTCAGCCCGGAATTTTTAATTGTGAATGCTGATAGCAGTATTGGCAATCATAAAGTAAATATGTATTTACAGGTAAAAGAAAAAACCCCCACAATTGCCAAAAAGCCTTATATAATTGATGATGTGTATATCTACCCAAACTATCACCTAAATGGGAAAAGATCCGATACCAGCCATTTAAATGAATCTTTATATGAAGGCTATTATATTGTAGATCCTGCGAAAAAATTCAAACCAAAACTATTTCCGCGTATCATGATGTTCGACTCCGGAGATGTGTATAACCGAACAGCACACAATCTTACTTTAAGCAGGCTCATCAATCTCGACGTTTTTAAATTTGTAAAAAACAGGTTCGAAGATTCTCCAAATAGTGAAGGAGATACCGGCAGGCTGAATACTTATTATTACCTGACACCGTTACCTAAAAAGTCACTAAGAGCTGAAATTTCAGCGAATACAAAATCTAATAATTATGTTGGCTCGTCAGTAACATTTACATTCAAAAACAGGAATATTTTCCGGGGAGCTGAACACCTGAATGTGCATGCTGATGTGGGAAGTGAAGTGCAGTACAGCGGATACCAAAGTGGATACAATGTTTATAGAATCGGTGGAGGAGTAACTTTTGTGATTCCAAAATTCGTTGTGCCCTTTTTTAAATTCAATACAACCAATGCATTTGTACCCAATAGTAAAATTGACCTAAGCTATGACTTACTGAACCGATCCAAATTGTATACACTGAGCTCCTTCAATGCCCTGTTAGGATACTCTTGGAAACCAAATATTAAAGTTGAGCAGGACCTGGATCCTTTTGCCATCAATTATGTCCGTGCTTTAAATATTACTCAAAAATATCGTGACAGCATTAAACTTAACCCCATATTAAAGCACGCGGTGGATACGCAATTTATAGTAGGCTCCAGTTATTCATACACATTTGATCCGTTAGTGAATGATCCATACGGAAGCGGATTTTACTTTAATGGACTGGCCGATCTTTCAGGCAATCTCTCGGGCGCTCTAATAAAACCTGATGCAACGGATGGCAAAAAAAGAATTTTTGGAGCACCTATCTCTCAGTATATAAAAACCCAGTTAGAAGGACGATACTATTATGCGTTTAGCACAAAAACGCGATTAGCAAATCGCATTATTTTTGGTTTCGGTTACCCTTACGGAAATTCAACTCAACTGCCTTTTATAAAACAATTTTTTATAGGAGGAAATAATAGTATAAGAGCTTTTCGAAGTCGTTCAATAGGGCCTGGTACGTACAGGGCTCCCGATGCAGACAGTGTTTCATTTTATCCTGATGAATCGGGTGATATAAAACTTGAAATGAACTCGGAGCTTCGTCTTAAAATTAATAACATTTTGGAAGGTGCATTTTTTGTTGATGCAGGAAATATTTGGTTGTTCAATAAAGATACCAGCCGGATTGGCGCCGGGTTTAGTAAAGATTTTTTAAATCAGTTAGCAGTTGGTGCAGGCATAGGCTTAAGATTCAACCTAACGATCTTGCTGCTGAGATTAGACCTGGCAACTCCATTAAGAAAGCCGTGGCTGTCTCCCGGACAGAGATGGGTTATTAATCAAATTGATTTTGCAAACAAGAAATGGAGAAGGCAGAATCTTGTTTTAAATTTAGCAATAGGCTATCCTTTCTAAAAAAAATAGCTATATATTTAACAGCATGAAACCTGCATTGCAAATTTTCTTAGCCGTTGCAATCACAGCCATCTTCAGTTGTAACTCCGGAAATAACGAGAAAAGTGAATCGCCTGAAGTTGTAACAACGGATACTGTTTATGATTATTCTGATTCTTTCGACACGGATTCACTTCTTCATGTTAAAAATGAAACTTTATTATGGCATGCCGACGATAGTAACGGTTTAAGAATGCGAAAACCAATTGAACCGGGAATTGATACCATGTCAGTGCAAACCATGGTTCAATTAATAAACAATAATTACGACTCTATCGATATTGAATATGTAAAAATATCGCACGATACTATTTATGTTCACATACCCAACAGTGAAATGCTTACGGAAAGAATCGGCAGCACTGGCGCTGAAATGTTTATGGCATCTGCAACATATTCGCTAACCGAATTGAAAGGTATCCGGTATGTGAATTTTGATTTTGTTGAAGGTGCACATGCGGCGCCGGGTGTTTATGACAGAAGTTATTTTAACAACGTAGAGTAAGGACTCCATAACGTCAATAATTTCCATGCCTCATTCATATTTGTAAAAATCACAAATAAATTCACTATTTCTCGTAGAAGACTATGTTGTTATCTTTTAGAAATTTCTTAATGATATCTACATGCACACAATGCCCAACATGAAGGAAAGGCTGATTGGTGACTTTTATAGTACGTCCATTTGCTTTGTGTTCAAAATTTTTCATATCGAATCCCAAATGCAGGTGATTGGTGCCCGATTGCATTCCGCAGACAATACCATCCTGGTCAAACAAAGGTCCACCGCTTTGTCGTCTTAAACCGGGAGTGCTTAATTCAATTCCTGAAATTTCATTGTCATGCATGATGTGTCTTGTCAACATTCCTTCAATAGGAAATCTCGGCGTTTCAGCTTTGCCGGTAGTAGTCCACTCAATATCATCTGCTATAGTATTATATTGAAAGTTGGTAAATTCCGGAAAAGGAAATCCAAGCCTGCAAAGGAATTTACCTTGTTTCAGCGTAGAAGAATCTTTTGCAAATTTTGCATGAGATTGATATAAAGGGTTTTTAAAATTTTCAAAAATCAAAATAGATACATCGTATTTCGGGTGATTAATCCATCGATAATTAATAGTTGGTTCGCCGGTAACACCAACAAAAATTTCTTTCAGTTGAATGATAGTATCTTCCTTGTAATTATACTCTTCTTCCAAAGCCTTTATTCTTTGGTTATACTTATTATTCTTTCCCACCTGGCTTTTTGCCTGTAGAAATTTTTGATACTTATCATTAATTGACTGCCTGTTTCCGATTAAATCAACAATATGTTTACAAGTAATAGCACATCCATGTTCATTTACAAAAAACAAAGTAGCAGCACCCGGGTTAACAAAAGTCTCACCATAATTTCTCGCGATTGTGTGTATAGGCCTGGTGAATTGTGCTACTTCTTCTATAGCGTTTACGAACATTGCTGAGTAGTTATTTTAATTAATTAAATGAGTCCTTTCTTACCAAAGTAACTGTATTATGTATTCGTTTCAAAATACCTGCTGGCTTAAGCCCAACAAAAAAGCCTGTCAGTAATTAGCTAACAGGCTCTGACTATTTTTATAAAAGATTATTATTTCGCTTTAGCCAATTTTGCAGCGTCTACTTTCTTTTGTTTTTCAGTTGCATGATCCGCTTCGCCTAATGGCCTGTCTTTTGCAAAATCAACCAGTATAGGAGCAGCAACAAAAATGGATGAGTAGGTACCCGTAATAACACCAATCAACATTGCGAATGCAAATCCCCTTGTAACTTCTCCGCCAAAAATAAACAGGATAAGCAAGGTAAGAAATACAGTAGCCGATGTCATAATAGTTCGGCTTAAGGTATCATTAACGGCACGGTTGATAATCGTAGGTTTATCAGCGCCTTTCATGTGGCGGCTATATTCCCTGATCCTGTCGAATACGATAACAGTATCATTCATCGAGAAACCTATGACCGTAAGTATCGCCGCAATAAAGTGCTGGTCAATTTCTAACGGGAAAGGCACGATATTCTTGAAAAATGAAAATACGGCGAGCGCTACAAATACGTCGTGCAACAAGGCAATGATTGTGCCCATTGAATATCTCCAATCGCGGAAACGAATAAAGATGTACAGTATAATCGCAATCAATGCAAATAAGGTAGCCTTAATTGCCCCATTTCTTAATTCTTTCGAAATTACGGGCTGCACAACCTGCGAACCTTGTATATCATTCTTTACAAATTGCTGGTAAGTAAGACCCGGAGATAATTTTGATTTTAACCCCAGGAATAATCGGCTAAGAACGGCACTGTCTGCATTTTCTTCCCCTATTTTATAAGAAGTGGTAATACTTAAATGCCTGTTATCTCCAACGGTTTTTATTTCCGGATAGTCCCCTTCAAAGGCATCACGAAGGCTATTAGTAACATCACTATTCTTAACATCATGAGGAAATTCAACCGTATAACTTCTGCCTCCTTTAAATTCAACACCTTGTTTAAATCCGTTAAAGAACGAACCAACACCAAGAATTAAAACTACAACCGAAAGCATGTATGCATACTTCCTGTATTCAATAAATTTAAAGCTTGCGTGCTTAAAAATCTTTTTAGAAATACCTGTAAAATATTGGAAATGCCTCTTCTTATTCATCCACACATCTGTCACCAATCTTGATAATAATATACCGCAGAAAAGTGATAGAGAAATACCAAGCATTTGTGTGGTGGCAAATCCTTTTACCGGCCCTAAACCAAAATAAAAAAGTATTGCTGCAGTTAAAAATGTAGTGACGTGAGCGTCAATTACAGGAGCAAGTGAACGCCTGTATCCATCATTAACTGCTTGTTGATAATTCTTACCCCTCGTAAGTTCTTCTTTAATTCTTTCAAAAATAATTACGTTAGTATCTACCGCCATACCAATAGTAAGAACAAGGCCTGCAATACCTGCCGCAGTAAGCGAAGCGCCCAAAGCACTTAGCACACCGATGGTAAATAATAAGTTTAATATTAAAGCGATGTTAGCTACCCATCCTGCCGTATTGTAATAGACCAACATCAAAATAAAAATCACTAAAAAAGAAATGGCGAATGCTTTTGCCCCACCTTGCACCGCTTCTTTTCCAAGAGTTGGGCCAACAATTTGTTCGGAAACGATTTTTGCAGGCGCATCTATCTTACCAATTTTTAAAATGTTAGCAAGATCCTGCGCTTCCTGTACACTAAAATTTCCGCTGATCTCTGAGTTGCCACCCTCAATAGGACTGATTACATTTGGTGCACTATATACTACATCATCCAATACAATGGCGATAGGCTTGTTCACATTGTCGGTCGTCATCTTTGCCCAAGTGCGTGTACCCGTTGGCGTCATCTGCATTTTAATAGCTGGTCTTCCGTGCTCATCATAATCCGCAGACGCATCTTCTACACCTTCTCCTTCGAGCTTTGCTTTATCAGAGCCGGGTATAGTTTTAATCGCATACAACTGAAAATATCTCCGTCCCGTTTTTTCGTCTTTCTCTTCAAGGCCATATAAAAATTTAAGGTTTGCAGGAAAATTATTTTTTACAACATCGAGGTTAAGATATTCATTAACCTTTGCTGTATCCTTTTCTTCAATAGTTGCAATTTGTGGAGAATACTGAGGCTTTCCGGTTTTATCCTGTTGTGGCCCTATAAAATGAATAACATCTGCCAGCGGATGATCGTTAGCATTTAGTTTTGAAGTGTCGGTTTTGTTTGCGGTAGTATCATTTGCGTTTTTAGTAGTATCCGATTTTGTACCATTTAAATACTGCGCCAATGCTTTATCTGCATTTTCGATACTATTTTTTAATTCATCAATATTATATACTTCCCAAAATTGTAAATGCGCCGAAGCCTGCAGCAGTTTTCTAACCCTGGTAGCGTCCTGCACACCGGGAAGTTCAACTGTGATAATTCCTTTGTTTACCTCAAGATTAGTAGAGGTTTGAGCAACACCAAACTGATCAACACGATTTGATAAAATTTTATAAGTTTGATTAATAGCATTTTTTGAAATAGTCTCCAATTGATCCAGCACCTGCTGATCATTATCACCTATCTTAATCGTTTTGCCAACTCCTGCAAATAATGATGAAAGATTAGCAGAAGGATTCTGTTGTTTGAAAACCTGCCCGAATAAAGAGATATAATCAAGATCGCTTTTAGCTTTTTGCGCATTTGCTCCATTCAAAGCATTTAAAAGCTGCGGGTCTTTAGGATTGTTACTTAATGATTTAATAACTCCTTCCAAATCTACATTTAGGGTAACGTTCATTCCACCCTGCAGATCCAGGCCAAGGTTTAACTCATTCTCTTTGCATTTCAAATAGGAGGTACCAAATACAGGGTAAATTTTAGCGTCTTTTGCACTATCAAGCATTCTTGTTAATTGGTGCGTAACCAGGTCATCTCTTTCATCGGCGCTAATACCGGGATGGGTCATTTTTACAATTTTCTCAGCTTTCTGCTTAACCTTTGCCTCGTAACTATTAACAACCCAGGTAAAAGAAAGCTGGTAAATAGAGATGAGAATAAGCGTAATGGCAAAAAACCACACCAATCCTTTCAGTTTCATATCTTAATTTTTAGAAGTTTGCAAAGATAGGGTTTTGAAGTTAAAACATCCCATGATTTTACATGAAGCCGGAAGGATTTTCAAAATACAAGAACCATTCTTAATATGTGAATTTATTTACTTTTGAAAGAACTCATTTAACATGGAAATAAAGGGTCGACTGCTAGCTATAATGATGCTGATTTTACTGTGTGCCTGTGGTTCGTCAAAAAAAATTCAGAGCCCTGGTCCGACAAAAGTGATTGATTCTGTTTCGACAAAAATAAATGACACAAGTGTGAATAAAACAATTCCACCAAAAGACAATTCCAAAACCGATTCATTTTTGGTGAATCTTTTGAAAGCATATCCTCAATTATTTGACAGTGCTTTAGCTAATAAAAAAGCATGGAATGTGCAAATAATATATACTGAAATCAACCGCGATAAAGATAACATACCTTCCTTTAAAGACTACTGTTTCAATGTCGACTCTTCAAAATACTTTTATCCTGCTTCGACAGTTAAACTTCCCGTTGCGTTGCTTGCTTTGCAAAGGTTGAATGAACTAAAGAATACAGGAATTACAAGAAACACCACAATGGTTACGGAAGCTGCTTATAGTGGGCAAACCGCTACGTTCAACGATCCCCAAACAGTTGATGGAAGACCAACTATAGAAAACTATATAAAAAGAATTTTCCTGGTTAGTGATAATGAAGCATTTAATCGTCTGTATGAATTTTTAGAACAACACTACATTAATGAACAACTTCACAATAAAGGATATGAAGATGCACAAATTCTACACCGGCTCGACATTTTTTTATCGGAAGATGAAAACAGGCGTACCAACCCGGTAAAATTTCTGGATAGCAATAATAATATATTATACAGCCAGCCTCTAACTTATAACACTGATGTGTATGAAGAAAGGCACGACTCATTAGGTCAGGCTTATTATAGCAATGGTGAACTTATTCCCGGACCAATGAATTTTTCAAAAAAGAATAGATTAAGCCTCGAAGATCTCCATCAAATATTAAGAAATGTTATTTTTCCGTGCTGTGTCCCCGCAAAACAACAGTTTAACCTCACAAAAGACGACTATGACTTTGTGCGTCAATATATGTCCCAATATCCCTCGGAAACAGTTTATCCTTCTTACGATACTGTTCCTGATGCTTATGTAAAATTTTTATTGTATGGTTCGCGCCAAGAGCCATTGCCAAAAACGGTGAGAATTTTCAACAAAGTGGGCGATGCATATGGGCAACTCGTTGACGTGGCCTACATCGCAGACTTTGAACGAAATATAGAATTCTTTTTATCGGCAGCCATCAATTGCAATACCAATGGTATCTTGAATGATGATAAATATGAATATGATACTATCGGTTTTCCATTTATGAAAAATCTTGGACAGATAATTTACAACCATGAACTAAAAAGAAAAAGGATCAGGCAACCCGACCTTTCTTCTTTCAAAATAATTTATGATAAATAATGATTTGCTTTGCAAAATAGCAAACTCTTATTTTTGCAAAAATTTTTTAAAAAATAAATCATGCAACTTTCTTCGAACTTATTAAGATTTAATGAACCTGAAACACTGAAAATGGCTAAGCTCGGCCGGGAATTGAGAGCGCAAGGAATTGATGTGGTAGACCTGAGTGTAGGAGAACCCGATTTTAATACACCTGATCACATTAAAGAGGCTGCTAAAAAAGCTATAGATGAAAACTGGAGTCATTATACCCCTGTTCCCGGGTATCTTGAACTTAGAGAAGCTATCTGCAGAAAACTACTTCGTGATAACAATCTTACTTATACACCGCAACAAATTGTGGTAAGTACCGGAGCTAAGCAAAGTATTGCCAACGTTATGCTCAGCATCCTCGACGATGAAGATGAAATTATTATACCCACTCCTTATTGGGTTTCTTATTCGGAAATTGCAAGATTTGGACGGGGGAAAGTTGTATTTATACATACGTCCATGGATACGGGCTTTAAGCTAACAGCCGAACAATTGGAAGCCTCGATAACACCTAAAACAAAATTATTTATTTTCTCGTCGCCATGTAACCCTACCGGTGCCGTATATACGAAAGATGAATTGGAGGCGCTTGCCAATGTTTTTAGAAAATACCCGTCAATATCTATCATAAGTGACGAGATTTATGAATACATTGATTATGCTTATGATGGCGGTGGTGGACACCAAAGCATCGCACAGTTTGATGATTTGAAAAACCGCATCATAATCGTAAATGGATTGAGCAAAGGTTTTGCAATGACGGGATGGAGATTAGGATATATTGCTGCTCCTGCTGAAATAGCAAAAGCCTGCGAAAAGATACAAGGACAATTCACAAGTGGCACCAACTCCATTGCCCAGCGGGCTGCTATCACCGCATTGGATTCTCCTTTAGCGTCAACTTACGAAATGGTAAAGGAATTCAAATTGCGTAAGCAACGTGTAATGGAGCTATTAAAAGACATACCTGGCATAAAATATACGGAGCCCGATGGAGCCTTTTATATTTTCCCTGAAGTGAAAAGTTATTATGGCAAGAAGGCGGGTAGCGAGGTGATCAATAATGCCAGCGATCTTTGTATGTATCTTTTAAACACTGCGCATGTATCAACCGTTAGTGGTGATGCGTTTGGTGAACCTTCCTGCATAAGAATTTCTTTTGCAAATAACATGAAGAATATAGAAGAAGGATTAAAAAGAATTAAGAAGGGACTTGAGCAAATAGCTTAGTTCTATTCAATAAATTTTCTAACCCGTGTTTGAAAGCAACACGGGTTATTTTTTTTTCGCAAGTTTCAGGAAAGTTTCGTGTAAAGCTAGTACCTGCGGTATAAGCATTTGATGTTCGTCATTTAATATTACGTAGTCGCATAAACGCATCTTTTCGTCTTCATCCATTTGCCTGTCTATGCGTGCATGCACCTGAGCTGCCGAAATATTATCACGAACCATAGCTCTTTTTATTCTAAGTTCCGCCGGGGATTTTACACCGATAACGTAGTCAAGATCTTTATTAGAACCGCTTTCAAAAATTAATGCGGCTTCTTTAATTACATACGAACTTGTTTGCATTTGCATCCATTTCGCCGCATCAATAATAGTAGCAGGATGCACCAGGGAATTTAGCAGTTTTGTTTTCTCAGGATCCTTAAAAACAATATCCGATAGGTATTTGCGATTAAGCACACCATTTGTATAACTTTCTTCCCCAAAAGCGCTTTTGATTTTCTTCTTTAATTCACCGTCTTCATTCATTAGTCTTTTGGAAGCTGCATCAGCAAAATACACAGGAATACCAATTACTTCAAAAATTTGAGCAACGGTACTTTTACCGCTTCCGATTCCACCGGTTAATCCAATTTTTATCATTTTATATATCATAAAAATAACAATTTATTCCAGTGTCGGAATTGCTCTATAAAAACCATTATTCGTTATCTTTACTACTCAAAAGAAAATTTCATGCTTAAAACACTCGCCTCAGTACTATTAGCAACGATTATTTCTCCTGCATTTTCTCAGAACGGCGCTGCAATAACGAGGCCTTCAGGAGCAACAAACGGGATCTTGTCTGAGCATTTGAATCCTGCCGGCATGGCAAATATTTTGGCTGATCCTTTCAAAGGGCAAAATTTTAAGATTAGCGATAATACAACCGATGTTGAGGGAAATCCATTCTTGTTTGAAGACTGGAAAAAGGGAGAAGTTACATTAAAAAACGGGGAAAAATATCCGATAGAAAAAATTAACCTTGATGCATCGCGGGGCCAGTTTGTTTATGTCGTAAATGATTCTCTTTATGAATTTTCAAATAATATAAGAGTTGTAAGAATTTATGGCGAAAATCATAGTACTGACCCAACTTCAGATATGATTTTTAGAACCGATATAAATCCCGATGCCGCAAATTTCGTCCAGGTTCTTACCAAAGGGAAATTAACTATCTTTTGTGAATACACTAAAAAACCTGAAGGCGAGAATTATTCCAATGGCATTGTCAAAAACACAAGAAAATACGTACTACATCCTAATTATTTTTCTATAATCGATGGCCATTCAGTGCCCATTAAATTAGGCTCATCCGCTCTCGCGGACTTAACTGCCGATAAAAAAGATGAGGTTATTGCTTTCGTAAAAACGAACCACCTTAAGGTAAAAAATGAGCCTGATTTTTTGAAAGCAGTTGGCTACTATAATGAAATAAATTCCGCTAATTAAGATTATTCCCATTTTATTTTGGACTTAAATTACCTGCCCTAAATATTTTTGCAATAACGCACAAAATTCTTCATTTTATAATTAAAAAAAATCATGCTTAAATTAATCCTTACCATTTTTTCGTTCAGCCTGGTCTCGTTTGCCTTTTGTCAAACCAACTTATCTCCTAACATTTTACAAGCTCCTTTTCAAGGCCAGCAGTTTACGGCAAAAGCCGATAACGATGTTGAAGGGAATCCAATGGTGTTTGACAATTGGAAAAAAGGTGAAGTAACTTTAAAAGACGGCGAAAAATATCCTATCGAAAAAATGAACCTGGATGCGCAAAGACATTTATTTCTTTACGCAGTGAATGATTCTATTTACGAATTTGATGATAACGTTCGGGAAGTAAGAATTTATGATAATGGCAATTCCGACAATCCCAATTCTGTAATGATTTTTAGAAATAATATTGATCCGCAATCTGATCATTTCGTAGAACTTCTGGACACGGGCAAAATAACAATATTCCAGGAGTACGAAAAAAAGCCGGAAGGAGAAAATTACTCAAATGGTATTGTAAACAACACGAGAAAATATACATTACATACCACCCAGTATGCTTTGATAAACAAAGTTGCTACTCCAATAAAATTTAATTCTTCAACCCTTGAAGATTTAACTTCTGATAAGAAAAAACAGGTGGAAGCTTTTGTGAAAGAGAATAAACTGAAAGTGAAAAAAGCATCTGACTTTCTGAAAGCAATAGACTACTATAACGCTATGGGTAGTTAGTGCCTAAGGTATGTACGATATTTGATGTGTGATGTACGATGTTGGCGAATATAACACCGCACATCACACATTATACTTCGAACACTATTTTATGGGCGCTACAGGCTTATTGATATTAGCCGTCCACTCCATACTTATAGAACTTTTTTCAATTTTGATATAACTGCCGGGATTAATTTCCAGCATCATCGTTCCATCATCATTTATCTTGTTTACGGTACCATGGATACCGGCAATTGTTACTATTTTATCACCTTTCTGCAGGTTGGCAAGAAACTGCTTTTGTTGTTTTGCTTTCTTTGCCTGTGGCCTTATCATAAACATCCAGAATACAAGAATCATAAGGCCTAAGAATACAAACTGGAAACCACCAGCACCACCTGAACCACCTTGTCCTAACATTAAAAAAACCGTTGCTACATTCATATTAATTGTTTTGTTTGTGTGTTTTTAATTAGAAATTATTTATCCGCAGAAACTACCTGTCCCGTTAATTCTAGTTCGGGAAACTTCGGGTACGCATTTGAACTAACGGTAATTGTTTTATGTACGTCGCCTACGCGTCCCTTGCTATTGAATACCACCTTTAAAAATCCGGTTTCTCCAGGCTTAATAGGCTCTTCGGGTTTTTCGGGAACCGTGCAGCCGCAGCTTGCAATTGCAGATGAAATTATCAAAGGATTTTTCCCGGTATTGCGAAAACGATAACTATATTCCACTTTATCACCATCAGTAACGCTTCCGAAATTATAAGCGGAATCAATGAGTTGAACAGTTGTTGAATCGGCATATACAGTACCACCTTTCGCTAGAAGCGCATCTGCTTTGTTTCCTGAATGCCTGATATCGCATGAAAAAAAGATAAATGCTATACTAAGGCAGGCGAACAGTTTATTCATTTACTTTTATTTTTTTGCAAAGGTATTATAAAGTACTGTTTTTAAAATTCTTCTTATTTATTTTATTCTGCGTAATTAGTTCCTTATGAATGTTATCCAGTATTCCATTTACGAAATGCCCGCTTTGTTCTGTACTGTATTCTTTAGCCAGGTCAATGTATTCGTTAATAGTAACTTTCGGAGGAATCGTTTCAAAATATAAAAATTCACATACGCCCATTTGCATTAGAATCATATCAAGCGCTGCAATTCTTTCAGCATCCCAGTTTTTTAATTTCGGCTTAATCATTTCCAGGCAGAAATCTTTCTTATCGATTACACATTCCATCAATTCTACTGCAAACTCCATCTTTTCTTTGCTTACCATTTCTCCAAAATCAAATGTCGACGGCTTTTGCAATAATCCATTCATAAGCACGATCATCATGTCCGCGTCGTCATCCCAATGAATAAATTTTTCTTCCACATCACTTATAAAGTTTTCTTCGGGAAGCATCAGCGTGCCGAAAATAAATTCGAGTATTTTTTTCTCAGATTTTTTCTCCCTGGATGTAAGCTCTGTATATTCTTTATATTCAGCGGAAGAAATTAATGTATGATATAATTTTCTCACCAATTCCTCATCTATTAAATATTTTATTTTGAAATGCTCCAATGATTTTTGAAATGAATTGTTATCAAGAATGGCCCAAACTATTTCGTTGCCTGCGATTCTTGTATTTATATTCAGGTCCTTTAAAGAGGGTAAATGTTTTTGGGCTTTTTGAACGGCATCCTTCTCAGCAAACCTGGCCACTTCAATTATAAAATATACGAGGTACGTAAATAAATGCCGCGCCTGGTCGATATTTTGTTTTAATATCTGCAGAGCTTCGCCGGGGCGGGTTTCATTATTCATCGATTCAATGCTATATAGCGCCTGCATCACTTTTACCCTAATAATTCTTCTGCTTAGCATTTCTAAAAGAACTTTTTTTAGGCGGCAAAGATATAGTAATGCAGCTATATGGCAAATGAAAGTTCTTAAAGGGAATATTGGTTAAATCATATAAGAAGAAATATCCATACAGATCCCATCTGTCCTTATTGTAATTACATCTAAAGATGCATTATAAAATATAATGGTTGCTACGTTTGCATGGCCAATTGCTACGCGATTTTTTTACTGTACCACCAATTTTTTTCTTACCAGACTACTTCCGTCTGTATTACTCAACTGTACTATATACACACCTTTAAGACCTGCAAGATTTATAGTTGTTGTTTCCTGGTTCAGTAGTTGCTCTTTCACTTTTTGGCCTGCGCTGTTATATATGTTCATTAGCACTGCCCGGTTAAGATCAGGAACATAAACTATCGCTTGTGCCTTTGCAGGGTTGGGATAAATGGAATAACTTATTCTGCTGATTGCCGGCGTTATCGTACGTATGGGAGAAAAAGTATATGAGCCATCAACATTTTCTATCTGTAATCTGTAGAATAATTTTGCATTGTTCAATGGAAAAGAATCAGTAAATCCATAATCCAGTTCAGAACCTGAAGAACCATTAATTGATTTGCTGTTAACAAACCCAATGTTTGAAAAATCAGGTTGATTATTTTGTCTTCTTAAAACAGTATAGCCCGCTATATT
Source organism: Ginsengibacter sp. (assembly GCF_057362405.1). Classification (NCBI taxonomy): domain Bacteria; kingdom Pseudomonadati; phylum Bacteroidota; class Chitinophagia; order Chitinophagales; family Chitinophagaceae; genus Ginsengibacter; species Ginsengibacter sp. Next base: position 45,396 of record NZ_JBMQQG010000067.1, on the reverse strand, counting down.
TTGTTCTGAAGCAGTTTTCCATTGAAGCAATGTTTTGCCGGAAGGTGTTTTTTGAGCCGTAAATGAAATTAAGTTTAAAGGCAAAGAGCCCAGTGCAAAAGTATTGGAGGTATCACTAAAGCCTAAATCGTTAGTAGTTACAAGACTATAGTTTCCATCAGCAGAGGTGATGTAGTCGAATGATGTAGCGTCGGGTATAACCACATTGTTATTCAACCATTGATAGGTGATATTTTTTCCCTGCAAACCTTGAAATAAATAAGAGTTGCCGCCTTGGTTTATTGGTGTAAAATATGCCTTGGGCCGGCGAAGATAGCTGGTATCTTCCAGTTTATAAATCGTGCCGTCCCCGTAAAAAACAACATATTGATCTCCATCTCGATCTTCGCCAAATGATATTGGATTACCTGTAGCTTCTGCCGGGGAAATCAATTCGTGTACATTGCCGGAAACTGTACCGTTATCGAGTGAAAACGCATCTATAAATTGCAGTATGTAATCACCGAAAATATATTGGCCCCACAGTGATTTTGAGCTAGCGCTGCGATAAACATACCCACCTGTTACGGCTGCCGACGAACCATTATGAAAGTATTCATAGATGGGTACTGTAATCCCCGTTTTATCGCATCCTGATGATGGATTATAACATGAATCTCCCTCTACAATATTCCACCCGTAGTTTTCTCCTCCCGCATCATTTACTTTTTGGAAATTGACCTCTTCAATTTTATCCTGTCCCACATCTGCAATAAAAATATCTCCTGTCAACCTGTCGACACTGCTTCGCCATGGGTTGCGGACTCCATAAATCCATATTTCCTTTTTAATTCCAGGTGTTGCATCACTATAAAAAGGGTTAGAAGAAGGAATAACATAAGGTTGCCCAATTGTAGAATTGCTAACGTCAATTCTTAATATCTTTCCTAGAAAAGTAGCCTTATTTTGTGCGTTCCCGTTGGGATCGCCTTCGCTCCCCCCATCACCAAAATTAATATACAGATAACCATCTTTACCAAACATCAAATTGCCGCCTTTATGGATTGAAGTTGGCTGAGATTGAGTAAGTATCGGTAATGCGGAAGAAACATCTGCAACATTTGAATCTGCGCTACTTACTGTGTATTCTTCAACAACCGTTGTCAATTGAGATTCGATGTTGGTAGTATAATCAACATAAAATTTACCATCGCTTTTATAATTAGGGCTAAACACAATTCCTAATAAACCTTCTTCACTTGTAGTTGAAGAAATTTTGGAAGTAATATCCAGGAAGGGAGTGGATCGCAGAGAGCCGTCAGCATCTATAACCCGTATAAGGCCGGTTCTGTCAGCAATAAATAACCTGTCATCTCCGCAATTTTTTATATCTATCGGCGAAGTTATTCCGGAAACATATGGAATAACCGCAAGTTTTTGAGCTTCTGTGTGGAGTGAAATTGAAAAAGAGAAAATGGTCGCGAGAGAGGTTTGTAGGAATAATTTCATAGCTAAAAATTTAGGTTTTACCCGGCTATAAAAGAGCAACAAATACTTTGCCATCAAATTATAAACTAATACAATCTGTATTAAAAAAAATGGATTGCAAATTGATATGTACTAACGGAGGAAAACCGCAGCTAAAGAAATTCTTCTACTGTACTACTAATTTTTTCCTTACTTTATTGCTTCCGTCTGTGTTACTCAATTGGATGATGTAAACACCTTTGGAAGCAGGAAGTTTTATTATTTCGCTTTGCTGATTGATCGTCTGTTGCATTATTCTATTACCTGCATTATCATATAAAACCATTGCTACAGGTTGCGTAAACTCATTCAAATAAATTTGCACCTGGCCTTTGGCAGGATTGGGAAAAATAATGAAACCATTCTTAGTTTCGTCTGCACTTACGAATACAATATTTGAATAAGTAAATGATCCGTCAGCATGTACAATTTCCAAACGATAAAATATTTTTGTATAGTTTAAAGCTGAAGAATCAATAAAAACGTAATCAGTAGTTCTGTTGGAAAAACCATCTATTGATTTACTTTCTGCAAAACCGATATCGGAAAAATCTGTTTCATTATTCTTCCTTCTTTGAATAGTATAGCCCGCAATATTCAACTCCGAAGCGGTTTGCCAGTTTAATGCTACTAAGCCTCCGGATATCTTTTGTGCTGTAAACAATGTAAGGTTAAGCGATGAGCCTAACAGGAAAGCATCTGAAGTATCCTTAAAGCCAAGGCTATTGGTTACTTCCAAAGTATAACTGCCAATATCTGATGTTGTATAATCGGGCGACGTTGCCCCCGGAATAACGACACTATCTTTCAGCCATTGATATGTTAAACTCTTCCCTTGCAGGCCCTCCAATAAAAATGAGTTACTGCCAAGTGTTTCAGGGGTAAAATATGCTTTTGGTCTTTTAAGATAACTCGTGTCCTGGAGTTTATAAACTGTTCCGTTGCCGTAAAAAATAATGTACTGATCGCCATATTTATCCTGACCAATTGAAACGGGATTACCAGTTGCTTTGGCTGCCGTAATGAAGTGATTGACATTGCCAGAGACAACACCATTTTGCAAATAGAATCCATCTACAAATTTCAGAACCTCATCAGTAAATATATATTGCCCCCATAAAGATTTTGACTGTGCACTGCGGCAAACATATCCCCCTATTATTGCTGCTCCGCCTCCGTTATGAAAGTATTCATAGATGGGCATTGTAATACCGGTTTTATTACATCCTGTTGCAGGGTTATAGCACGAATCGCCTTCAACAATGTTCCATCCATAATTTCTTCCGCCAGGATCATTGGCTTTTTGAAAGTCAATTTCTTCAACTTTACCCTGGCCTACATCGGCAATTAAAAGATCTCCCGTAAGCCTGTCAACACTACTTCTAAACGGATTACGAACGCCATAAGCCCAAATTTCTTTTTTAATACCGTTTGTTGTGTCATTATAAAATGGATTGGAAGGAGGAATAACATAAGGTTGGGTAGACGAAGAATTATTAATATCAATCCGCAATATTTTCGCAAGAAATGTTTTTTTGTTTTGTCCGTTCTTATAAGGATCTCCGCCGCTCCCGCCATCTCCAAGGTTAATGTACAAATAACCGTCTTTGCCAAACATTACATTACCGCCATTGTGATTGGTAAAAGGTTGCAATTGCGTAAGCAGTGTTAGTGCAGACAATGGATCAGCTATATTCGAATCGGCTGCACTTACTTTATATTCTTCAACGAAAGTGGTTAATTGACCTGAAAGACGACCTGTGTAATCGACATAAAATTTACCGTCCGTTTTATAATTAGGACTAAAAGCCAGTCCCAGCAAGCCCTCTTCACCTTCGGTTGCTGAAGATATTTTGGAAGTAATGTCAAGAAATGGTGTGGTCCGTAGAGTACCATCAGTATTTATGATTCTAATTCGCCCACCTCTTTCCACTACAAATAATCTGTCGTCGCCGCAATTTTGAATATCTATGGGAGCAATAGTGCCTGATACATAAGGCACCACTGCCAGCTTCTGGGCAAGCATTTGCTGAGACACAAAGAATAATGAAAAAACAAAAACCCAATGTATACATATTTTCATCAGGTACTATTAAGCGTTAAAGAAAAATTTATGATTAAACTACGTTTTATTTATTAATAAAGTTTTAGTTAGATATAAAATTAATTTTTGTTCCGCCATTAATGAAACTAAACGGATGGGAACTTTAATAGGATGCCAGTTTGATCATAATATCCTAAATATGCTCGTTTGTAGTCAATAATCAAACTAAAAATTAATGATGATGTGTTTTTGACGTGCCACAGGTGAGTGTTTTCGAGTCACCCAATGTGTAATCTTAATAAAAAGGGAGAAGCCAACTGCTTCTCCCCTTCAATTCATTTACTGCAAACCTGTAAGCCGGATTCTGTTTCCGTCCTTCGACAAGCAAAGAACGGATGGCTATCATTTATCTGGCTGTTACATTACTGCAACAATCTTGCTGCCTACCCTTCCCGATATTCTGCAATTGCAGAAATATAAACGAGCCGCTTACTTTGCATCAAGGCAAATCGGGATATACGTGGCATTGCAGCACACAAGGTTTACCCAAAACTATTGTTACCAACAGTTCCCGTGAGCTCTTACCTCACGTTTTCACCCTTATCCACCAAAGGCGGACGGTAATTTTCTGTGGCACTTTCTTCCCGATCAGGATCGGGTCCGGCCATTAACCGGTGTGTTGCTCTTTGCTGTCCGGACTTTCCTCCGCTATCTTTCGATAACAGCGATAGCCCGGTTTGCAGTGGCGCGAAGATACCCTTAAATCCCCTAAAGGGGAATTAAGCAGCTTCTAATTTTATGAACGGATAATTAATTCAGGAGTAATGAACCTTCAGTTTGCAAAGTCCCCCTCCGGGGGATTCAGGGGGCCTCTAATATTGAAAGAAGATCTCCGTAGCGCCAAAACCAAAATTGTGATGATACTGATTTACAAAACTCTTCACTTCCTTTTTCGTTTTTAGAATTTCATGAATCTCTTCACGCAGTTTACCGGTTCCTATGCCGTGTATTACTATTAAATTGGGCTGATGATGCGCCAACGCGAGGTTATAGTATTTCTCAAATGCTTTTAGTTGCAGCGTAAGTATTTCGAAGTTGGAAAGTCTTCTCCAGTCATCTGATAACTTCTCAATATGAAGATCAATTACTGATCGGGCAGGTTCGAGGTTTTGTTTTACTTTGGATGCGTCATAAAGCAATCCTTGCATGTTGTTATACTCAGGAATAACCTCTTCCATTTTATCAGGATATTTATCAAAAAGAAGAAATGAGAAGGAGGGCTCATTCTTTAACTTTATTTCTTCTATTTTTTGAAACAGTTGTTTTGCCTTTATCTTTAAAGAGGTTTCAAAATAAGGCGCTTTCTTTTTATCTGGTTTAATTAATGAAAATTCAAAAGTGAATTTTGGCGAGTCATTCATTTGCTCGAATGGAATATCATGAATATAAAAATCAGACAAGGAAAATAATTGATTCTTCAATTCAAAATCGGGCGAACCTGCAAAATTAATGCGGTAAACGAAATCATAAGGTTCATCAGTTTGGTTAATGAGATATAGCTTAAAGCTTTCAACAACATCATCATCAAAAACATTTTTATCAAACAAAGGAAAGAATGAAAGCCACACGCCTTCACTTGCTTTGTGTTTAGGAGTTGCTTTTTCTTTCTTAATGCTATCGATATAAACTTTGCCTTTTTTATTGGAAGGATTACGTTCATCAAAATATTTCTTTTCCGCGAACATTTTAAAATAAGGAAAGTCAATCTGGTCCATATACACAGGAAAGCGCACTCCATCAACATCTATCAATACCATTTTATCATTAATGATGTCTACCACTTCTCCTTCTTCATTGGAATGCAGCACTAAAACTTTATCACCTATCTGGTATTTCATTTATGCAAAGATAGGTATGAGGTATCAGTTATGAGGTATCAGAAACCTAACCATGAACCTCCCCTTTGTTGTCGGGGGCTTCCTCTCTCAATTTGCTATTATGCCTGCCATACAAAAAATAAATAACCAACCCGATAACAAGCCAAATCAAAAAACGATACCAGTTGGTATGACTTTCCTGCGCCATTAAATAAAAACAACTCAGCAGGCCCAATACAGGTATTAAAGAAAAATCTTTAGTAAATGATAATATTGAAATGGTAGTGGCAACGATCCAGAATATCAGCATTGGCAACCCCTCTTTTTTTATTAAGCCTGCAAAGTGTTCGGGTGCATATATTAATACCAATGAAGTTGAAACTATAAACAATGCCGGTATAATATATTTTCCGCTTATCTGCGGCACCCTGAATTTCGATTCCGGCCGGTTAGGGCTTTTCTGTAAAACCAATATGCCGCCGCATACCAAAACAAATGCAAACAAAGTACCGATGCTGGTTAGTGCAATAACAACATCTAAATTCAAAAATAAAGCAGGTACGCCCACAACAATTCCCGTTAGTATGGTTGAAAAAGATGGCGTTCTGTATTTGGGATGAATGCGTGAGAAAATTTTTGGCAATAACCCATCGCGGCTCATACTCATCCAGATGCGTGGCTGGCCTAACTGATAAACAAGCAGCACAGACGCAATAACAAAAACTGCACTTACTGAAATAATTCCGGCAAGCCAATTAGATACTTTTGAATTTTGATTTTGAAAAACAAAAGCCAATGGATCAGCAACATTAAGCTTGGTGTAATTCGTCATACCCGTGAGAACTATTACCAGTACGATGTATAAAATGGTACAAATAATTAAAATATTAAACATAGCCTTAGGCAAATCGCGCTGGGGATTTTTACACTCTTCCGCAGTAGTGGAGATGGCATCAAAACCAATGTAGGCAAAGAACACAGCAGACACACCGCTTAGCACACCCGAAAATCCGTTTGGCATAAACGGATGCCAGTTAACAGGATTCACATAAAATGCTCCGGCAACTATCACCAAAAGAATTACAGCAAGTTTTATCATAACAAACACATTGTTGGCGGTTCTCGATTCGCGTATTCCAATGTATACTATGTATGTTATAAATATTACAATGCATAAGGCTGGAATATTCATAATAATTCTAAAGCCACCAATGGTTGGAGCCGTTAGCCAGGTATGATAGGCATTGGTAAGATTTTGATCGAGAGTTGAAATCACGTTTGCGCCGTGTGCCTGTACTGCTTTAAAAACTTCATCATAACCTTTATGTGCTGTGAAATAGTCTATCGTCATCCAGGTGGGAATGTGTATATGAAACCCTTCGAGTACGCGAACAAAATACTGGCTCCATGAAATGGCAACTGCGATATTCCCGATTGCATATTCCATTAAAAGATCCCAGCCAATTATCCAGGCAAACAATTCACCAAAGGCTACATAAGAATACGTGTAGGCGCTACCCGATACCGGAACCGTAGACGCAAACTCTGCGTAACAAAAAGCGGCAAAGCCACATGCCACAGCAGTAAGTGCAAATAACAATGTAACGGCAGGCCCGCCATGAAAGCTGGCGGTACCAATAGCTGTAAACACGCCTGTACCAATAACCGCAGCTATTCCAAAAAATGTAAGGTCTCTTACCGTTAATACTTTCTTTAAGTCTTCATGATGGCCGTGAGCATCGGTCAATCCTTCCGCCGCTTCTTTTAAAATTGCAGGCACACTCTTTTTACGAAATAACGGATTCGGCATTTTGGTAAACTTTAGTATGCCTGAAAATAAAGAAATATTGTGGAATAATTATTCTAAACAATATTCAATATGCGAAATAAAAAAGGATGGGTTGCTTTGCTTTACTAATTTATGAGTTTTTGCTGTAACAACTTCGCCCTCAACTCAGAGTTAATATTTTGTCACCAACTTATTTGCGTTCATGTAATGTCTTCAATTTGGTGAAGTCTTTTAGCATCTTCTAAAGCGTCGTCAAGGTCCTCATATAAGAAATCGGTGTGAGTATTAAAATCTTTGTCGCAGCCGAAAAGATAAAATCCTTTGTCATCATGATAAGAATCTTTTTACGGCATAAATCTATAATTACCCTATGCCATCAACTTGAACTTCTTTATTAATTTTTTGAATCAATCCCTACCAAACTTTTCCAGAACATGCTTCTGTAAAATGATTAGCGCGGTCTTCAATCATTTGTTCAACTGTTTGTGTCCATCTAACAGGGCCGGTTATTTGAAAATCAGCATGGCCGAGAGAACGTTATTTGTCGAATAGCTGCCATTTTTATCATTAACTTTTGATTATCGGATTTTAGCTGTAAGGATTTTTCTTAGGATTTCTCCTCGTATCGTACATGTTGAGAATAATTATCCTGTTTTGGCTAAACTTATAATAAAGTCTATTGTGTTTTGTAATCAAAATGGCCCTTACTTCCGGCTTCGCGATAGAGGCTTTACCGATAAACGGATGTTCTCGCAGGTTTCAATTCGCTTATCCAATTTATTTAAAAATTCAACGGCAGTCTTTTCGTTCCATTCTTCCTCAAGGTATTCAAGCAGCTTGACCAGTTTGTAATTGAATCTTTTCTTGTAAATTATTGGTACGCCATTTTGCAGTCGCTGCTTTGTATTCGTCTTCGGTCATTGCATCTTTTTCATCAGGCTCGTTTAATAAGTTCATTAGTTCTTCCCTGTCTGTGTTATTAAGTTCATCTATAATGTCCATACTTTTATCATTGAAATACTCAATATCAGCTTTCACCAATTCAAGTAGCTGCTCATTGTTTATCGATGCAACCATCTCAAGAACCTGTTCTTTTAGCGCAGACATAATGTTTATTTTAATTAGTTCAAATTTACGGATTTTGTTGCGCATCCAGAATTATCCAATTCCATCTACCTGAACTTCTTTATTAATTTTTTGAATCAATCCCTGTAGTACTTTACCAGGACCTGCTTCGGTAAAATGGTTAGCACCGTCTGCAATCATTTTTTCAATTGTCTGTGTCCATCTAACGGGGCCGGTTAGTTGTGAAATTAAGTTGGTTTTTATTTCTGCCGGATCAGTAACCGCTTTTGCCACTACATTTTGGTATACAGGGCATATTGGCAAATTAAAAATGGTATCTTCAATTGCTTTAGATAGTTCTTCTTTGGCGGGCTGCATCAATGGAGAATGAAAAGCGCCGCCAACCGGAAGGATAAGTGTTCTTTTGGCTCCAGCTTCCTTTAATAATTTACAGGCCTCCTCAATTCCTTTTATGGAGCCCGATATAACAACCTGGCCGGGGCAATTATAATTGGCAGCTACTACAATTTCGTTTGTTATCGAGGCGCATATTTCTTCAACCCGTTTATCATCAAGCGCCAGTATTGCCGCCATTGTTGAAGGATTAATTTCACAAGCTTTCTGCATGGCTTCTGCCCTTACAGATACCAGTTTAAGGGCATCTTCAAAACTTAAACATTCATTGGCAACCAATGCGGAAAATTCGCCAAGCGAATGACCTGCAACCATATCCGGTTTATTATTTGCGAGCGTCTTAAAAGCAATAACAGAATGAAGGAAAACGGCAGGTTGCGTTACGTTCGTTTGTTTTAGTTCTTCTGCAGTTCCAAAAAACATTACATCGGAAATCGGGAAACCCAAAATTTCGTTTGCCTTGTCGAATAAGAGTTGCGCCTGCTCATCTTCGTCATATAAATTCTTTCCCATTCCAATAAATTGCGAGCCCTGACCGGGAAACACAAAAGCGTGTGCCATAATATATTCTATTTATCTTCTTTTAATAAGATCAGCCTGTATCAGGTTAATGAATTCATTTCTTGTAGACTGCTTTGCAAACTCCCCTGAAAAAGCAGACGTAGTAGTAACTGAATTTTGTTTCTGAACACCACGCATCATCATACAAAGATGCGTTGCTTCAATAACAACGGCTACACCTAACGGATTCAGGCTATCTTTTATCGCGTCAAGTATTTGTGTGGTAAGCCGTTCCTGCACCTGCAATCTTCGAGAAAACACATCCACAACTCTTGCCAGCTTACTTAATCCCGTTATCCATCCGTTAGGAATGTACGCAATGTGAGCCTTGCCAAAAAACGGCAGCATGTGATGTTCGCACATGCTATACAATTCAATATCCTTCACAATAATCATTTCACTTATCTCCTCATGAAACTTAGCAGAATTCAGAATCGCATATGCGTCCAGGTTATAACCTTGTGTTGCAAACTGCATCGCCTTCGCGATTCTTTCCGGAGTTTTGAGTAGTCCTTCGCGTTCGGGATCTTCCCCAATTAACTTTATTACTTCTTTGTAATTTTTACCCAACTCTATCGTTGCCGTGTCATCGTATTGTTCAATTTTTTTGTAAGCCATCTATAAATAAAATTTAAAGTTAAAATTAACATGCAGGATATTCCGCAAAGTTTCTCGGTGTTTCGTATAGGCGTACTTGTAAATCGAGATCCTTGTCAATTTTAGGTCTCAAAATATTATAAATGACTATAACAATATTTTCTGCCGTAGGGTTCAATTCCGCAAACTCTTTTACATCAAGGTTCAGATTTTTATGGTCAAACCTTTCGAGAACATTTTCATTAATAATGTCGCTGAGCATTTTTAAATCTATAACAAACCCTGTCTCAGCATTAGGAACACCCGTTACCTTAACTGTTATCTCATAGTTATGGCCGTGATAAGATGGATTGTTACATTTTCCAAATATTTTCTCATTTTTAGCTTCATCCCAGGCAGCGTTGTTCAGGCGATGTGCTGCATTAAAATGTTCTCTCCTGTAAACTGACACTTTATTTTCCATTCAATAATTTTTATAGGTTAATGACCAAAATACTCCACATAAATTCGCGGCGTTTCATATAGTTTAATACAATGTAATTCCACCTGCTGGGGTAATCGCGGTTGCAATTGGTTCCATATTGCCTTTGCAAGATTTTCGGTTGAGCACATTTGCCCTTTCATAAATTCAACATCAACATTTAAATTTTTATGATCCAGTTTATCCAATATAAATTGCTTTATTAAGAGACTCAGAATTTTCACATCGAACAAGAAGCCCGTCTCTTCTGTTACTTTTCCCTTAATAGTAACATATAGTTCGTAATTATGCCCATGCCAGTTTTCGTTGGCGCACTTACCAAACACAATCTCGTTCCTTTCTCTATCCCAATCGGGGTTATACAGTTTATGAGCAGCATTAAAATGTTCAATTCTCGTTAAATAAACCATTACACTTAAAAATATTTTTGCAAAGGTAGCCTCAGAAAATTAAAATACGCCCGGTAACCACGAAATTTGCAGGATGAATGTATTGGTATCCGCCGCGACAGAATTTGAGTTAGAACTTTTTATAGAAGAGAATAAAGCGTATGATGTATTAATAACCGGGATAGGTGTTCCTGCAACAATATTTCATCTCACAAAAAGACTATGTCAAAAGAATTATGATCTTGTAATACAGGCCGGCATTGCAGGCACTTTTTCAGGAGGTATAAAAAAAGGAAAGGTAGTGTTAGTAAATAAAGATTGTTTTGCTGATGTAGGCATTTATGAGAAAGGAAATTTTAACACCCTGTTCGATGCAGGTTTTATTAACAAAAATGAGTTCCCTTTTACCGATGGCTGGCTGGTGAATCAGCATGAATATCTTTCGAAGGCAACACTTACATTAGCAACGGCAATTACGGTTAACAAAATAACTGACGACGCCGGACAGGTAAACGAACTGTTTGATAAATTCAATCCCGGCATTGAAAGTATGGAAGGCGCCGCATTACATTATGTATGCCTGCTGCAGAATGTTGGTTTTTTACAGCTTCGCGGTATTTCCAATATGGTTGGTGAAAGGGATAAAAGCAAATGGGCTATGAAGGAAGCTATTACGAACCTGAATGTTGAATTAAAATCTTTACTTACAAATTTTATTTAAATATGCTTTATACACTTGGGTTTTCCCCATGCCCAAACGATACTTTTATTTTTGATGCGCTGGTAAATAATAAGATTGACACGCAGGGACTGCAGTTCGATGTGAGGCTTGAAGATGTTGAGACGCTGAATGAACTTGCCATTAACAATCGACTGGATTTTACAAAAGTGAGTTATGGCGTGTTACATCTTATTCTCAAAAATTATAAAGTGTTTAACAGCGGAAGTGCCTTGGGCAAAGGAGTTGGGCCACTTCTAATTTCTAATGAAAAGATATCGTTTGATGAAGTAAATAACTGTACAATCGCTATTCCCGGCGAGAACACAACGGCTCACTTGCTTTTTTCACAGGCATTCCCTAATGCAAAAAACAAAGTATTTAAAAGATATGATGAAATAGAAAATTTTGTTTTGAATTCCGGTAAAAATCGTTTGGGTGTTATTATTCATGAAAACAGGTTTACGTATTTTGAGAAAGGCTTGCAGAAAGTAGTTGACCTGGGTAACTTCTGGGAAGAAAAAACCGGTTATCCAATACCGTTAGGTGGCATTGTTGGAAAAAGAAACATAGATGAAAAAATATTGATACAGGTAGATTCGCTTATAAAAGAGAGTATCGAATTTGCATTTAAGAATTATCCGCTTATAACCGATTATGTAAAAATGCATTCGCAGGAACTGGAACCCGAGGTGATGAAAAAACACATTGATTTGTATGTAAATAATTATTCAATACAACTTGGAAAAGAAGGAAAAAATGCAATTGAAAAAGTATTAACTATTTACAATAAAGATGGCCGTAAAGAAAGATCTTCAGTCAATGAAAACGAATTGTTTGTTGGGAATAATACCTAAAAATAGTTGGTAAAATCTGATATAATTTTAGTCTGCATATCAACCAACTATTCCAACACCTGGTACATTGCCATCATACCTGCTTCCATATGATCGTCAACATGGCAATGATACATCCACATACCCACATTATCAGGAACCATATCTGCCACCGCCATTTGTGCCGGGCTTAATGCAATAACATCCGTTCTTTGCCCATTGTACATTACCACGTTACCGTGCCAATGCGGTGTATGGAAATTGAATGCATTCCCCAGGGCAAGGAGGTACCACCTAACCTTTTCTCCTTTTTTCATGGTCATCATTGGCATGCTTCCAAAACTGAAGCCATTGATGGCAAACCGGAAATTTGTGCCGCCAAAACCTACCGGAAGAAACGAAGAAGCTTTGTTTGCTTTGGTAAGCGACAAAATACTATCTGGTCTTAGTACCTCTGACTCCAGTTTATTCATACTATCCCGATTGGTGATGCCACAATACGTTCTCACATTTTGATCCAGGTACCAACTGCTGTTTTCGTCAAAAATGGTATATAATGAAATAAATTCCCTGTCTACATCCTTTGGAGTGCCATCCGGTTTTGCTTTTCCTTTGGCCGTTATGATCATGGCACCTATCAATCCGGCATTAACATCTTTGGGTTCATTAACGTGAGAGTGATAAAACCATACAACCGAACTCGCATCATTCGGACCTGGGCCGGCTCTTTCGGGTATCTCCCAGACATAAGTATACCTACCTCCGGGCGGCACCACGTTTCCATCGTGGGAATCTTCCCCATTGTCCTTATTATAAACGGTGCCCTCTGATGGCTTTTCATAAAAAACGCCATGCGGGTGCATGCTATAAGGTTTGGTCGCGTTGTTCTTAAATACAATGTGAAATACATCTCCCACTTCTGCACGCAGGATCGGGCCAAGAATCCCAAGGTATTCCTCTTCGGGATTGCGTGGCTTTAATTTGGTGAAGGTGGAGTCTGTATATTCCCGGTATATTGCCTTTATATACACTTTCCCGATTCGGGTAGGCCCTCTTTCAGTTAATAACTTTTCTACGCCCTCAAATGGCTTACCGGTCATAGCATCTGTATTTCCGGGCACATAATCCCAGGCAACTTCATCTGCCGCAATATAATAGGTGCGTATTTTACCGGTAACGGGGTAGACGGTTTTGCCCGTTTTTTTTGATGTGGCATTTTTATGATCCATTCCCATGTGTTCCATGGAAGTATTCTGCGCAAATAAAACGTTCGCAAAAGGAAGAATAGAAAGGGCAATCGTAAACATGAAATTTCTCATGAGCTGTTATTTTTTATTATTAGAAGGAACCAAAATGTTAGTTCAATATTCGAAAGAGCAGAGGTTATTTTCGATTGGTCAATTCTGTGTCAAACAAGTCAATCTCCCAAAAAAAAATCCAATTTAATTATGCACCCGGTTCAACTCATCTTCGGCCCCGGTAGAGCGGTCTCTCTTTCCCTTTAAAGATCTGTTGCCGAAGTTATGCGTGTACGTTAGTTTATAAGCAACCATGCCAAAATTTAAACTACCCCTTAGGATGGTGCCCGCAATGGGTAAATCATCAACAAACCTATAATTGCTACCTGTATTAAACATATCGTTTGCAGTAAATCGCAGGTTATCTTTTTTATTACTGAATTTCTTTTGTAACCCTGCATCTACCTGGTAAAGAGGTTTCAACTTAGCCGTTCCAAAATAACTTGGTGACATATAAAAACCGGTTAGTTCAATAGAAAAATCTTTGGGCAAATTGAAATGCTGCGTAGAGTTAATACTATAGTCAAAGACTGCCAACTGAACTGGTGCGTCATTGTATACAGTATTAACTTGTTTCCAGTCGAAATTAATATTGTTTTGCATGCTCCACCATTTAGTCACCGTAAAAGGAAGGGAAAAACTTGCTGTAGCAAATTGCTCATATTTGAAGTTTCTTGCAGATAGGTACAACATATTATTTATCGTATCTATTCTCTGTGTTTGAAAGCTTTCAATGGTATTGTCTTCGTGCGTATAGCTTAAGGTGAAAATGTAATTTTTGAAAATGTAGCTCGCCTGCAAAGTATTGGCAATGGCAGGTTGCAATGCGGGGTTGCCGGTAAAAAATGTTTTTGGGTCAAAGAAAATGGTAAAAGGCGCCAGGTCGTTAAACGTGGGACGTGTTATTCTCCGACTATATGAAAAGTTGATGCTGTTATCATCATTCATCTTTTTTGAAATGTAAAACGTGGGAAATAATTCACCGTACTTCCTGTTTACTATATTGATAGCTGTTGCGGTACCAAGATTGGACTGCGTATATTCATAACGCAATCCACCCTTCATTGTTATTTTGCTGTTTACATCCATGGTGAATGAAGTGTAAGCAGCTCCAATGGATTCTTTCAATAAATAGTTGGCGGAAAGTTCCGGATCTGTAACCCATGAGCCCTGTTTTAAATTCTGCACATATACATCATTAGTGAATTTTGATAAAGAAACTTTTGCCCCTGCTTCCATTGTAATTTTTTTTCCGATTGGCGTAGTATAATCGGTGGATAATACCTTTATATTAATAGGAGTAGTTTTCCCGCTAATTATATCCTCGTTATAAAGAAATTGGTTCGTGCCCTTATAGTAAGCGTTCGAGTAGGTATTAGGGTTATAATCCTTGTAATAAATATAATTAGCATCAAAGTAAAGAACCTTGCCCGGCTTAAATGTATGTTGAAAATTAAGATTGGTCATAATATTCTGCCAATGATTTATTTCGTTATCAACTGTGTTAATAGTTGTATCCAAAATTCCATTTTGCGCAACTGTTGCTCCATTAAGCGCAACCATTTTCCAATGGTTATCGTATCCGCTTACCAGCGCACCTATAATAGTTGATGAGTCAACCTGGTAATCCAAACCGACTCTGATATTATGCACTTGCCGTATAGCATCCCGGTTGGAGAATGAATTGTTGGCAATAATGTTCCCTGATTTGGTTATCTGGGTAAAACCTGTGCCTGCTTGAATGGAATGGTTATAATCAAAATTATAATTACCATATAGATTTATTTTGGCAGTTCTGTAGTTGAAATTAATACCGGCGCCTCCCAGTTCTTTTTTACCATAGCCAGCCGTAAGAAAGTAGGAGCCATTAGCTCCGGCATTCGGATTATTAATCAAGACAATATTTATATAACCGGCATTTCCTTCCGCATCATATTTTGCAGGAGGTGTGGTAATGAGTTCAATCTTTTCAATATTGCCTGCGCTTATGCCTGCCAGCAACTGAACCAAAGCGTCCATCGGCATATAGGAAATTTTTCCATTGATCATGACTACTACACCATTCTTTCCGTTTACCGCAATCGTATTATTTTGCCTGTTCACAGTAACTCCGGGAGATTTTTCCAACACATCCAACGCTGTTCCTCCGGCACTCGTAATGCTATTTTTCACGTTAATTATCATCCTGTCTATCTTCTGTTCAAACATTGGTTTTTTAGCATCCACTTTCACCGCGTTTAACTTTACTTCGGCAGTCTGCAAGTGGATCGTAACCATCTCAATATCTTTTTTATCCCCGGCAATTTCGAATACCGGCGAAAACTCCTGGCTCATTCCGGTATAAGTTGCAGAAAGAAGATACCGGCCACTCCTTATATTTTCAAATGAATATTTTCCGGCAGCATCTGTAATCATTCCTTTAACTAATGATGAGTCGGTAGACTTTAGTAAAAGTATATTCGCAAATTCAACAGCTTTTTCATTCACATCTTTTATCAGGCCACGCACCACGGATTGTGCTTCAATTCGCTGCGGGGTAGTGAAGAAAAGACACACAATGCCTATACTTAAAAATATTCGCTTTATCATTTCTTATTATTAGTTTAAAAACAGTAAGTCTAACAGTGAGTTTCAATTGTCATCTTAAACATAGTGTATTTGCCAGAATATTTTCACATGGATCTGGACGAAGCCGGTGGATTACTGTCCGAACGGTGGATCTGTTTACCGGAAAACGAAGAGAAGAAGAAAATCATTTGGCTTGCCAGGAATTTTTGCCGGAAGGGAAGCCCGGGTATTTCATTTTTAATTCAAAAAAAATTAATTTTAATTCTCTAAGCGGCAGTAGCTCAGTTGGTAGAGCATTAGCTTCCCAAGCTAAGGGCCGAGGGTTCGAATCCCTTTTGCCGCTCTTTATTATTTACATCACGTGCTTCGTATAAAACCTGGCAGGTAACTGATCCTATAACAACGCATCCTGCAATGTCCAGCATTAGAAGAGTAGCTGTTTAATTTCCTTCCGCAATCGTGGTTTGGCAAATTGTTTCGAAAAAGATATATCACTACATTACTTTTTCATGATTCCTTTACTTTTGCAGAAACTTATATAGTTGTAAGTTTTCCCCATTTAGCGAAAACCGGTTTAATTAAAGGATCATAAAAACTATAAGCGGGATAGTTTAATTAACTGAAATAAAATATGGAAGCAGATAATAAAGTCCCGTTTTATTACAGGCAGTACCAACGAAAAACTTACAGAAGCAGGGTAAATGCAAGTCAACACAAACACCGGAGCAAACGATCAAAAATTTTGCGATTTGTAAAAAAGACCTACCTCAAAATAGTTGCGGCTTTGCTTATCGGCGCTATGTTTTATTTTGCAATCATCTACTTTTTACCCCGGTTAATCAACTAACAATTCGCAAAAGGTTTGCAAGTTTTATTGAGTAGCAGTCTTAAGGAAGTTTCCCTTCCCGGTTTTTAGCGTGTTCCTAATATGAACAAAAGCCCCTCACCAGTTTGTGCTATAATTAAATTCTTTTAAAAAAAAGTTGAAATCCCAGGCAACTTTTTTCTTTGCAGCTGCGATTCTTTAACCGGGCCCACTATGAAGTTACTTCCCTACCCTGGAGAAAATAGATTTATAACTGATCGCTATAAATCAGGCAGACTTATTTACATGTATCCCAATTCTTTCTAAATTTTTTATCCTAAATCTATTTTTATGCAAAAGACTTTTCAAAAAAAAAGTAACCTGTTTTTTACGATTGCCGGCACGTTTTTATTGATGTTAATTACTTTGCAAGCATGTAAAAAACCTCATCGCCTTCCTCCCTTTGCAAACGATTTTCAGCAGGTAAATCTTGTTGCTAATAACAGCAGCTATGGAGCAGTTTCAGTTGATCCAAACCTCCGTAATGCATGGGGCATATCCTTTGCTCCATCAGGCCCGGCATGGGTTTCGTCTAATGGGGCCGGGCTAAGCATGATTTATAATGCAGCGGGTGCCACATTAAGGCCGCCCGTAACGATACCTGCCAACAATGCCGCAACAGGCGGTGCCCCTACGGGGCAGGCATTCAATAGCACCACCGGTTTTAGACTTTCTAACGGTAATCCCGCCCGGTTTATTTTTGTAGGGGAAGATGGTGTAATTTCCGGGTGGAATGCAGGCAATGCAGCGGAAGTTGCTAAATATAATGCCGGCGCTGTTTATAAGGGAGTTACCTTGGCTACCGATGGAGGTGTTCCATTTTTATATGTGGCCAATTTTATCGGAAAAAAGGTGGAGGTGTACGATACTTTATGGAATGCGGTAAACAAGCCATTTTGGGATCCTGCAATTCCGTCCGATTATGCACCTTTTAACGTTCAGGCCATTAATGGCTGGATATATGTTGTATATGCCAAGCTGGGACAAGACATTGATGAAGCTCATGGTCCTGGTACAGGAATAATTGATATTTACAAGCCTGATGGCTCTTTAGTAAAGCGCTTTACATCGCATGGAGCGTTAAATGCTCCCTGGGGTATTGCGGCGACTCCTTCAAGCTTTTGGACTTCTCCAAACATTTCTGGTACTATCATTCTTGTAGGCAATTTTGGCGACGGCCGCATTAATGCATACGATGAAAATGGATTTTTACTCGGACCACTTCGCAGCCAGGGTAAGCCCATCGTAATCGACGGCTTATGGGCGCTATCCTTTGCCCCTGTTACGGCCACAAGCGTAAACCCTGACTGGTTATTTTTTGCTGCTGGTCCTAAAGATGAGGCAGACGGATTATTCGGATATATTACACCGGAAGCTCCTGACATGAAAAAATCATCTAATTAAAAAAGATATCATAAGGCCGGGATTGTTTCCGGCCTTTGGTAGTTTTCTTTTGACGCTGTCCTTAAAGCTTGAAAATGTATTTTCAAAATTACTGTTCTCTAAAATAGAGGAAGTTCCGCCGACGTTTGGTGTTCGTTAGGATGGTTTTGTAGCAAAGCAATTACCAACATCAGCCTATAACTATAGCACCAGATTATTAAGCCATCCGATGTTTCAAAAACCCAAATCCGATAGCCATCGGATCATCCTTTCCACTTTCGTAAAACTTGGCAGGCGACCATTTATAGTATTAGGTAAAAATCTGAAGCTTGCTTACAGTTACATATTTTGCTCCGCTTATACAACAATCCAATTATTTACTTCCACCTCAAATCTTAACCGATTAATATTAACAAAGCTGCACTTAAATAATTATTAAATTGGCGCTCGTTCGTCAAAATGCTTTCATCTAAAAAAATAATCATCCTCTTTATTGCATTTATTTTGATAAATAAAATATCAACAGCACAGCAAGTATTAAAACCATTTCCTCAACATGTAAACTACAACCCGGGTGTTATAAAACCCAACCAGGTTCTGCAACAACAGATGGATGATAGTGTACGCTCGTTTTATAAAAAATGGAAAGATCGCTACGTGCATAATGATGCCGGTGCGGGGCAATATTACATTTGGGTAGAAGGTACCGTTGATAATAATGTATGCGTTTCAGAAGGCCAGGGTTACGGAATGATAATAGTAGCACTCATGGCGGGATATGATACTGCTGCGCAGAAGATTTATGATGGATTGTATCAATATTATAAACTACATCCGAGCAAAAAAAGCCCTTACCTTATGGCATGGGCTCAAGCAAAAAACTTTGCAGACATTGATGGCACTTCAGCCACAGATGGCGATATGGATATTGCCTATTCTTTATTACTTGCCAACGAACAATGGGGAAGTAAAGGCAACGTCAACTATTTGAAAGAAGCACAATTAATGATTGCTGATATAAAGAAATTTGAAATTAATCATGAAACTTTTTCTGTTTTATTAAGCGATGCAGTTGAACCGGAAAGCGAGGATTATTATGACACAAGATCTTCTGATTTTATGCCGGCCCATTTCAAAGCATTTGCAAAAGCAACTAAAGATAATTTCTGGATTAAAGTGGTTGATAAAAATTATGCGCTTTTCAAATTGCTGCAGGACGAGTATAGCCCTGATGCAGGGTTGGTGCCAGATTTTATTGAACATATTAAACGAAAACCGGGTGCGGCAAGGCCTCATTATCTTGAATCAAAATACGACGGCGCTTATAATTATAACGCCTGCAGAGTACCCTGGCGCATTGCAACAGATTTTATAACGACCGGCGATAAGCGTTCAAAAGAATTTATAGGAAAAATAAATAAGTGGATTAGAGAAACCACCCAAAATAACCCCGACAATATTTCTGCAGGATATACTTTGGCTGGTGACGATATTAAGAATCGTTATTATGAAGCGATGAGTTTTATTGCGTCGTTTGCTGTTGCCGCAACGATCGACGCAAACAACCAGCAATGGCTTAATAAATTGTGGAACTATGTGCTAAGTTTTAATACTGACCAGTTTGAGTATTACGGTAACACTATAAAAATGATCAGCATGATTATTTTATCAGGAAATTATTGGACACCCTGAATCGTTTCTCCCGACGTAATGTATTTGTGAGTTATGCTGAGCAGCGTTTTTAATTCGAAGGGTTTTGATATGAAGTCGTCGGCGCCGCAATCAATCGCTATTTGCTTTATTTTTCTGCTTGCTGAAAAAATAATTACGGGAATATGGTTAAACCCGTCATCTGCTTTTATTTGTTTACAGAT
This sequence comes from Ginsengibacter sp., assembly GCF_057362405.1. Classification (NCBI taxonomy): domain Bacteria; kingdom Pseudomonadati; phylum Bacteroidota; class Chitinophagia; order Chitinophagales; family Chitinophagaceae; genus Ginsengibacter; species Ginsengibacter sp. The sequence continues at coordinate 25,131 of NZ_JBMQQG010000067.1, read as the reverse complement.
GTCGTTTCCATCAACTCCTGACATCCAAACATCCAAAAAAATAATATCGGGTTTTTCTTCGCAAAGTTTTAAAATGTTATTCCCATTCATTGTTGCAATTACATCGAATCCTTCCGTTTCAAAAACCATTTTCATTACGTCTACAATCCCGGCATTATCATCAGCAACTAAAATTTTTTTACGGGTCATTAAAAATATTTGAGAGGCAAACTAAAGCAAAAAAAATGAGGTATTATTTTTTGTAAGGAAAATTTAGCATTTACAATTTACTTTTTTACATATAAATGAAAGAGTAATTGATTCATATTATTTGCTAACGTTATAGTCACTTTAAAATAACTTTGCACATTAAATTGAAATCATGGACGATTTTCTTACAAAACTTTTTTCGGGGCAGCAATATGATCAAAACAATTTCTTCTTAATAGCGGGACCGTGTGTGGTGGAAAGCGAAACTTTAATAATGGAAGTCGCTGAAAAAGTTTTTGATATATGTAGAAGGCTTCGTATACCATATACATTTAAAGCTTCGTATCGCAAGGCGAACCGCACCAGTGGTGATTCATTTACCGGAATTGGTGATACAGAAGCGATGCAATTATTGAAAAAAGTAAATGAAAAATTTGCAATCCCCATTACAACAGATATTCATACTGCTGAAGAAGCAGCAATAGCCGCACAATATGTAGATATTTTACAGATACCTGCTTTTCTTTGCCGGCAAACGGATTTGTTGATTGCTGCTGCCAAAACCGGGAAAGTGGTGAACGTAAAAAAAGGGCAATTTGTTAGCGGCGAAGCCATGAAATTTGCATCAAACAAAATAATAAAGGCCGGAAATAATAAAGTGATTTTAACTGAAAGAGGGAATTCATTTGGTTATACCGACCTTGTAGTTGACTATAGAAATATTCCTATTATGAAAAATCATGGAGTACCTGTAGTGATGGATTGTACGCATAGTTTGCAACAGCCCAACCAAAGCAGTGGTGTTACCGGTGGCAATCCGCAAATGATTGAAACTATTGCCAAAGCTGCTATTGCAACAGGCGCTGATGGATTATTTATTGAAACACATCCTGATCCTTCCTGTGCATTAAGTGATGGCGCCAATATGTTGAAGCTCGACTTGCTGGAGAATTTATTAATTAAATTAATAGCGATCAGAAAAGTGATTGCATAAAATTTCGTTCCATCAAATAAAAAACCCTGGCCGAAGACAGGGTTTCAATTTTTAATACTTTTTAAAGACTAATAATTTCTTAGTTTCATTTCTACTCTCCTATTCTTTGCCCGCCCGGCAGCAGTTTTGTTATCTGCAATTGGATCGTTAATGCCATGACCGGTTGCTGTGATCCTCGTTTCATCGACACCGTTAGTAACTAAATAATCCTTTACCGCGTTGGCCCTGTTCTCTGATAAGACCTGGTTCTTATCTGCAGAACCCGTAATATCTGTATAGCCATCAACATCTATTTTGTAGGTGGGATTGTCTTTTAAAATTTGTGCCACATCCTTCAACGATGCGTTTGATTTTGCCAACAGTTTTGAACTGCCGGTTGCAAAGAAAATATTCTGTGCGGCCTTATTCACTTTTTCGACTACAACCACATCAATTACAGGGCATCCGAAGTTGCTGGCAGGACCAGCTTCTTTAGGACATTTATCTTCTTCATCATTTACGCCGTCTCCATCCGTATCAGGAACAGGACATCCCTGGTAGCGAGCCACGCCAGCCACAGTAGGACATTTGTCTTCTTCATCGTTTATGCCATCATTATCCGTATCGGGTATGGGGCAACCGTTATATTTTGCGATTCCTGCGACATCAGGGCATTTATCATCTTTATCTGCAATGCCGTCACCATCGCGGTCAGGGCAGCCCTGCAACGAAACAAGGCCTGCCTGATCCGGGCAGGCATCTACACTATCAACAACTCCGTCTCCATCCCGATCAAGAACAACGGGAACTTCAACTTCTTTAGGTGGTGCTGCCATTTTTTTAGGAGCTATATTTCCAGATATACCAATGCTATGATAAAAGTGATAGCTGGCATTTTCAGTAACGGGTACCCTGTATTGCGAATTAATTATTAAAAATGCATCATCTAAAAAGTTTACTTGCAACCCAACACCCAATGGCATGAAAGCAGCTGCATGTTTTTGGTATATGCTTCCTCCAACGCCAAGGTCAACAAAAGGAACCACCCAATATTTATCACTCAACAATTTTAAATTAACACTTGCATTGGATTCTAAAAGAAAATAGTTTGCATTAAAGGCTGGCTGACCATCAATAGGATAATCCAGGAAAGATCCACCTAGAGTTGCAATAAAATCCATATGCTTGCTGAGTCCCGAAAGATAATTTATCGCGAGGCCCGGATTCATCGTGGAAGGCTTGAAAAAGCTTTTGTCTCTGAAGACGCTTACTAAACCATTAGACCTGATGTTAGCAGCAGTTTTGAAATCGCTCAGGAAAAAACTAAGACCGAGCGCTTGTTTCTTATGAGTTGTTTCCTGGCCAAATGATGTTGCAAAAATGGAGAGACTAATAAATAAAAAATAGATTTTCTTCATAATCAATTTTGTTTGCTTGCTAACAAAAATAAACTGTTAGCAGCAAAGCATAAAATTAATTAACGGAACAGTTCTTAGTGTTTTCGGAACCAACAAACCTGAGCAAAAAATGGTTATAGGTGATAATTTTTTATCACTTCCACTTTTACTCGTGTTAGGCCCCTTCCTGAAAAAGCCAGGTCTTCCGCTGCGATTTTTGACAAATCAACAAGCCGTTTATTTTTCGAATTCATCCGGTCATTGATTTTTACAACTACGGTTTTATCATTGTGCAGATTGGTAACCTTTATCCACGTGCCCATTGGCAATATATTACAGGCAGCGGTGTATTTTTCCGAACTATAAATTTCTCCGTTTGCAGTTTGGCGGCCATTGAATTTTTTTGCATAGTAACTGGCAGTGCCGTATTTGGTTTTACTTTTTACATGGCTGGTGTTTTCTTTTGAAGCTCTATGTTTGTTACCCTCTTTTTTTTGGGCACATAAATTAACGGAAAAAACTAGCGCAGGCAATATGAAGGGAATTATCTTTTTCATATTAATGAATACTGAAGTAATCTTCTACAGAATATTGATTAATACCTATAACGTAATTATCACCTATTTATTTGCAAAATATTTTTCAGCAAGTTCCTCATCATCATTATAAATGTCCGGATAGAAAATAATTTTATCGTCTCTTGCTTCGCAAGAGAAATATTCGATAAAAAGCCGCAACCTGTTTTTCACAATTATTCGCTTCCTATCCTTATTAGCGAGCCATGTTTTAATTGAATCAACATTATAAGCGAGTCGTTGATCTTTCGTTTTATTTAAACTGTCATTCCTGGCGATATAAAAAGCAAGATCTTCCCATTTTTGAACCCGAACACATCCATGACTTAAATCCCTTTCAGAATTTTGAAACAGGTAGCGTTCATTAGTATCATGCATGTAAACACTGTAAGGATTATTAAAATTAAATTTCAACACGCCCAATGCATTGTCGTCTCCGCTACCCTGCATAATTTTCCAGGGAATTCCTGAAGTATATTTTGCCCATTTTATTGTATAAGGATCGACAACCTCTCCGTCATCATCGACGAGATTAAATCCCTTGCGGGCAAGATAACCGGGATCTTTTTTTAATCCCGGCAGGATATCTTTCTTGATGATACTTTCAGGTATGGTCCATTGCGGATACGTAACCATATCAGAGATTGCGGAAGTCAATGTCGGTGTAGGTGTTGCCGGTTTGCCAACTACTACTTTGGAACGCAGCACCAGTGTATCATGATCCCACAACTCCATGTAATAAGATGGAATATTTACCCAAATATACCGTACCGGCAAACTATCGGGCATTAACTTATAACGGTCAAGCGTAATTGCAATTCTTTTAAATTTTTCAACATCAAAATTATTCAATGAGCCAACGACCTTCAGGCCTATTCTTCCATCCTTTTTAAGTTTATGTGCAGACTGGTATTTTTTTAAATCGTTACTGAACATAATAGAATCGGGAAATTCTTCTACCGAATCAGCCATACCTTCTTCTACCAGCCTTGTTTGAATATTCTTAATAAGTAACTGAGAATCTTTCTGAGGATAAACGATAAACTGGTGAGGTGTGGTATCCATGCTATCAACGAAATCCCTGACCAGATTTTTGAGCGCCTGGTAGCGAAAATTAACCGGTTGCATAGAATCAAAAAGCCCGGTAATGGAATTATTTTTACGGGCTTCATTTAAATTTACTACGAAAAATGAATCTATAAAGTTTGGTTTCTTCGTAATGGATACACTATCAGGCACCAGTCTCCCTTCTTTTAAATCTTTCGATGTTTTCATAAAGGCGTCGGTTAACAGGACGTCTGCCTTTGTCCAAACTATGGCGTCTGTTTTTGCCAGTGTGTCGTCAATTAACTTTTTTCTTAAGCCAGTTAATTCTTTCAAATGATAATCTTCCGGGTAAAGGCCGTAATATTTGGAATGTGCAATAAAATCAAACATCGAATCAGCGAGTGGGTTCCATTTTTCTTTCCGGCTCCAGATGTTATGAAAATCATTTTTATCGTAAAATGATGTTACTACTGCCGGAAGATATAAGCTGATAGAATCGCTTATTTTACCATTGTTATCATTTGCATATTGCAATACAGCCTTGATATTATCTGTTATCTGATCATCCATTTCCTCGGGAACTTTTACGATCTCCTTTTTAACTGCTGCATGCTTGCTTTTGCAACTAAATGCACAGGATAAGATAATTAGGATAAAAAAAACATAAACTACATTTGGTTTGCGAAGCATGTTACGGCCAGGTTTATTTAAAAGGTAAATGTTTTCAGAATATGGTAAAACTAAAATATGTTATTTATAAAATAATTAAATCTTCGAAGAAGATATTAATGATTTGGATAATATCCCATTTCGCGACTGTTTACATTATAGCACAATCAGAAATTACTAACAAGTATGGATTAAATGTTGTCAATAATGTAAAAATACTGCAAACTGAAATTGCAAATGATTCCAATAAAAAAATGGTCGATATAAAGAAAGCCATACCATCTTTGATTTTTGATCTTCGGTATGCTACCAAAAACAATTTCATGCATCGCCGGCTATATCCACCTCTGGCAACGAGTTACCTGCGACTTGCAGCGGTAAACGCTTTAAAAAAAGTAGTTATTGCTTTGAAAGATAAAAACCTGGCGTTAAAAATATTTGATGCATACAGGCCATATTCCGTTACGGAAGCGATGTGGGAAGTCGTGAAAGACAGTCGCTACGCGGCAGATCCCGCTAATGGCAGCGGGCATAATCGCGGAACTTCGGTGGACCTCACATTAATAAATCTTCGTACAAAAAAAGAAGTCGACATGGGAACTGGTTTCGATAATTTTAGCGATAGTGCCCACCAGGATTTTAAGGCGTTACCGGCAATTGTTTTACAAAACCGCAATTTTTTAAAAACTATCATGGAACAATATGGCTTTATAAGTCTTGACACGGAATGGTGGCACTTTAGTTTACCGGACGCAAATAATTATGAACTGCTCAACATATCATTTGATGCATTAAGAAAACTAAATAATACTTCGAACCATTAGCCCTTTATTGCCGCAAACATCTTTTCAACAAACAACATCGTTGCAGGGCAATATTCTATGTTTTGTTTATGCACGTGCATATAATCCTTTAGTGGCTTTTTAACTAAATGCGGAAATCCGGCGCAGTCTGCAGGGCGGACCTCATAGATCGTGCACATATTTGTTTTTAAATCGAGAAACTGGCAGGGGCGGGATGTGTTCATCCAGTCTTTACCTTTCTTATCAAAATACAACCACTTCTCTTTAAAATCTTTTGGTCGCATACCAAGATGTGCCGCGATTCTTTTAATATCTGCGAATGTATAAGTTGGACTCATCACTTTACAACAATTAGCACAGCTCAGGCAGTCAATCTCCTCCCATACTTCTTTATCCTTTTGCGCTGCAAGCGTTTCAAGGTTTGCAGGAGGTTTATTTTCTAACCTGGTAATGAAGTATCGAAAGGATCTTCTATTCTTCTCAAAGTTTCTTTTAAGTTTCCGGAGACTAATTCGCTGCATGCAAAAATAAAGGTTAGATGGACTTACAAATGTGTTGTTGGGCTTTGGTTAAAATATAAAAGTAGCGCATATTTTATTTTAATTTCACATATCCATTAAAGCCCGTAATTTATAATGTGGCACATCTATAAAAAAGGATTCAAGGCATACCTGCAACTGGAAAAATCTTTATCAGAAAATTCGGTGGAGGCTTATATACATGATATTGATAAGTTTACCCAATACCTCGCTTTCGGCAATGCAGACATAAAACCCGGCGAAGTGAAATTACAACACCTGGAAAAATTTTTACAATGGATTAGCGAATTAGGAATGACGCCTTCTTCGCAATCAAGAATTATTTCAGGACTTAGAAATTTTTATAAATACTGCCTGCAGGAGCAGCTGTCAAAGACAGATCCAACCGCTTTATTAGAAACCCCGAAACTCATTAAACACCTGCCCGATGTTTTAACCTTTAGCGAAATAGAATCGATAAGTGACTGCATTGATGTAAGTACCAATGAAGGCGCCAGGAATAAAGCAATCATTGAAACGCTCTACAGTTGCGGGCTGAGGGTGAGCGAACTGGTTAACCTTCGTTTATCATGTTTGTATTTCGATGTAGGTTATATCAGGATCATTGGAAAGGGAGATAAAGAAAGACTAGTTCCGGTAGGAACTCCCGCTATAAAATACATTAATATTTACCGGCAAAATATTCGTGTACACGTTCCAGTTATACCCGGCAACGAGGATATTCTTTTTCTTAACCGCAGGGGAAGGAAACTGTCACGGGTAATGATTTTTATGATCATAAAAAATGCAGCAAAACAGGCCGGTATAACAAAAACGATATCGCCACACACATTTCGGCATTCATTTGCCACGCACCTCGTGGAAGGTGGTGCAGACCTGAGAGCCGTGCAGGAAATGCTGGGCCATGAGAGCATTACGACAACAGAAATTTACACACATCTTAACAGGGAATACCTTAGGGAAACTTTACAGCAGTTTCATCCTTCATATAAATAAATGCTTGCCGCAAAAAAAATGAAATAGTGAAAAGTGTGTGAAGTAATCTCTTAAAAGGAATCATTTTCCTTCCACCAACACTTGCTGGCTTTGGTAAGGGCTATTTTCAGGAATATTTTTAACCCTCCTTCTGTAGTTCTTAAACATGCTCATCCATTTAAGCTTTAGCACTCCAAAAATGCCTTCTTTGACGATGCCTTTGTTCATTTTGGAAACACCGTATTTTCTATCAATAAATGTTATGGGCACCTCCTTAATCTTAAAGCCAAGTTTCCAGGAAGCGAACTTCATTTCTATCTGGAACGCATACCCGACGAAACTGATTTTATCTAAATTAATAGTCTCTAGTACATTGCTTGTATAACATACAAACCCGGCGGTAGGGTCTTTTACGGGCATTAAAGTAATAAACCTTGTATAGACAGAGGCCCCCTTAGACAAATTTACTCTTATGGATGGCCAGTTTTTTACTTTGCCTCCTTTTACATATCGGGAACCTACTGCTACGTCAGCACCTCCCGTTTTGCATGCACGATAAAGTTTATCCAAATCAGCGGGGTTATGAGAGAAATCGCAATCCATTTCAAAAATATACTGATATCCTCTTGCGAGCGCCCAACGAAAGCCAAATATATAAGCTGTGCCGAGTCCCAGTTTACCTTCACGCTCCTCAAGAAATAAACTGCCTTCGTATTTTGAAAAAAGCCCTTTTACAATTGACGCAGTACCGTCCGGAGAGTTATCATCGATAATAAGAATATGAAAATTTTGCTGAAGGGCAAATACTGTTTCAATTATAGAAGCAACATTATCTTTTTCGTTGTAAGTTGGTATAATAAGAAGTTTTTCCAAAAAAGAGGTATAGAATTTAAAATGAAATTACAATTAATCTTAAAAAATATTTTAAAAAGGTTTAAATATCATTTTTTCAGCAAGGTACGATTCAATATTTCGGTAAGCTTTTGTTTGGTATGCAACGGGAAATCGCCCTTCATCATCCAGTCATAATATTGAGGTTCAGCTCTCAGCACCTCAGAAACGGGGCGACCCTTATGTTTTCCAAAGTTAAACACTTCTATTCCATTATCCATCACAAACCGCCTTGCGAAATCCACAATTTTTTCTTCGCCTGTAAATTGCAGAATAGTATCTAAAGTATTTCCTAAATGTTGATATCTGGTAATTTGGGCCTGTAATATCTCCCAGGTTGCGCTTGCATCTGCCTCTGCAGAGTGGGCATCTTCTAATTCCTTTTCGCAATAAAATTTATATGCCGCGCCAAGGGTACGCTTTTCCATCATGTGAAAAATATGTTGAACGTCAACCAATCTTCTGTTTGTCATATCTATCTCCAGCCCGGCTCTCAGAAATTCCTCCATCAACAAGGGAATATCAAAACGGTTGGAATTGTAACCTGAAAAATCAGCGTCGTCGATGAATTGTTTTAGCTCATTAGCAACTTGTTTAAAAGTAGGGGCATCTTTTATTTTATCATCTGTAATACCATGTATGTCGCTGCTGTTCTTAGGAATCGGCATCTGCGGATTTAACAATTTCTGTTTTACAGTTTTTGTTCCATCCGGAAATACTTTAATAATAGCTATTTCTACGATTCTATCAGTAGAAAGATTCATACCCGTTGTTTCGAGGTCAATAAAAACGAGGGGGCGTTTTAGTTGTAAGGACATTATGGAATTTTAATTTAGAATTAATGGTTTAAAATAATTGATAGGGCAACTGATACTCCAAATCCAGTGCCGGTTATGTTTTCTCAATAAGCTGCAGAATATCGATTCCGTCGAAGTTGCCGCTGCTCATAAAAAGAAAATTGACATTTTTCGCGTTAATGCTACTTAGTTTCTTCTCAAGTTCTTCTTTTACAGTTATCACTTCAAGGTTTGCTTTATTAAATCCGGCCTTCACAATTTGTGGATCAAGCATCGGCATCCGTTTTAGTTCTAAAGCATGCCTGCTGTAAAAGACAATTGCTTCGTCGGCATTATCCATAGCTCCCGCATACTCGTGCATAAAATCTGCGTTAAGGCTGCTGAAGGTATGTAATTCCAATATGGCCACCAGTTTTCTCCGGGGAAATTGTTGCTTAACTGCGTTTATGCTTGCCGTTACCTTACTCGGTGCATGGGCAAAATCCCGATAAATATTATACTCTTTATTTTGAACAAGTATTTCAAGCCTTTTTGCCGCTCCCGTAAATCCGGCAATTGCCTTTGCAAAATCAACATCATTTATACCAAGTTCTTTACAAACATTGTAAGCCGCCTGCAAATTTAAAAGATTATGGTTTCCAAAAATTTTTAATTGGGCTATCTCTTTTCCAATCATTACACTTGTAATACCCTCTTCAATTGTATGGCCTGGCAAATGATAAGGCAGATATCTTACATCATTCCTCTTATTTTCATCAACTAATTTTTTTAAAACGCTATCAGTTTCATTATAGATTAAAACGCCTTCCTTCTCAATTTTATTAATAAAAATTTTAAACTGCTCAAGGTAAAACTCAAATGTCGGAAATACATTAATATGATCCCATGCGATGCCGGTTATTACTGCTATATGTGGAAAAAGAAAATGAAACTTTGGACGTTTTTCTATAACACTTGCGGGGTACTCATCAGCTTCACATACGATTAGTGGTGCTTCGGTAATTTGCACACTTTGATCAAATCCATCCAACCGGGCACCCACCATGTAATCAAAATCAGTTTCAGAATCCCGGAGTACATGCATAATCATAGCGGTGGTAGTAGTTTTGCCATGACTGCCTCCAATTGCCACCCTTTTTTTATTCTTGCTTTCTTTATAAATATATTCCGGAAATGAAAATATTTCCAGCCCTATTTCTCTCGCCTTTTTTATTTCGGGGTTATCATCTTTGGCGTGCATCCCAAGAATGACGGCATCAATACCAGGCCCAATATTTTCGGGATGCCAGCCTGCTTGAACCGGCATAATTCCTTCTTTTTCAAGATTTGTTGATGCGGGTTCAAAAATTTCATCATCGCTGCCCGTTACCTGGTAACCTTTGCGATGAAGCGCAATTGCAAGCTGGTGCATAACGCTACCGCCAATCGCTATAAAATGGATGCGCATGAATGGTAAAAAATGTTTTTAAGCGACTTTAACAATAGATTGAAATATAATTCGTTTTTTTGATTAGCAACTTAAAAAAGTTAGATTTAAGTTTGCAAACGGGTGCAAAATAAAGTTTTAACCTAAATTATCGTTATGAAAAAATTGATTATCGTTTTTGCTTTGGCAGGTGCAATTGTAGTAAGCTTTGCATCGTGCAGTAGTTCGCGTAGAACGGGATGCCCGATGACACAAAATATCATCCACTGATTTTAAAATATTGCACCGATTTTTTCTCGATGAACTGGATTCCATTACTTAATGAGGAGCAACTTGAAGATATAAAAAAAAAATCCTCGCATACACCACAAGTGATATTTAAACACAGCACCCGCTGTGCTGTCAGCAGTATGGCTCGAAACAGGCTTGACAGAAATGAATCTCCGGAAGGGATCGATTTCTATTTTCTCGACATTATCAACCACAGAAATATTTCCAACAGGATCGCCCACGATTTCCATGTTCGACATGAATCTCCACAGGTATTGATTATACAAAACGGAACCTGCGTCTACAATGAAAGCCATTCTTCCATTGATATGGCTGACATTAGAATTAACGCAGGTAAAAGTTAGGTATATAGATTATCACAACTCCCGGTTAACCATGCGTTATAAACAATGAAGTTCTCGTTTGGTTAAGCACTACATTCGAAAGGCTGGGTTTAAATAAAAGGGAAATAGCACTGCGCCCATAAGCACCCATAACTACCATCGCATTTTCTGTATGATCGTCGAGAAATTCAAGTAGTTTCTTTTCAAGCTTTCCTGTAAGTGAGATCACTTCAAGATCAGAAAATCTTTTTTCAAGTTTTTGAGAAACCGCTGCCCGGTGCTTCTTTTTTATTTTTTCCTTTTCATTAATAGTCACCAGGTAAGCTTTTTTCTTACAAAATTTCGGAAAAAGGTTACTATAGGTTTTAATCGCGAGCAAAGCATCATCGCTTCCATCGTATAAGAGAATGGAGGCTTTAATCTTAGTTGCATTGGCCGATATCAGGCATATTGGACATTTAACTTCCCCGAGGATATCTTTGAGAGAATATTTTCTGAAATCGTCACGCGAATCAGTAACGATGCAACCTGCTTCCGAACTTAAATCAATCAATCTTTTCAAAGAAACTTCCTTCTCAAAAGAACATTGAACATTTTCTTCGTCGCAGAAAGTTTTGAACAATTGTATATTTTTTTCTTCCAGTGTATCGTTGTCGGGCCTCTCCTCTTTTGGTGAAAGCTCTTGTTGCACCGACGCTATGTCGCTCGGAAAAATATAGCCCGTTGTCTCATCCTTTAAAAATAGGGCATGTATTTCGGCCTCATTTTGCTTGGCAATATTTAAAGCAAAAGTCGTTAAATGCCAGGGAGCATTTATTCCATTAAAAAGCACGATAATCTTTTTCATCGCAAAATATTTATCAATTTATTCGCCGTAAAATTTTGAGGGAAGCTTGTTTCGAAAACAAAAAACAGGCAGTGAAAATAAGAAAAGAAATTATTTTGCAATGTTATCTTTTCGATGGACCTGCTAATCGCTGACAACCATATTGTCCTGGAACTTAAAATCGGCTGAAGACGTTCCTAACATGACTTTGATATGGTCATTTTCCAGTATATAACGATGCAGATTTTCATCCCAGTATTCTAAATCAGCAGCCTTAAATTTTAACTGAATGGTTTTCTTTTCGCCTGGCTGTAACGTAATACGTTTAAAAGCTTTCAATTCTTTTTTTGGACGGGCAACGACAGAATTCAAATGTTGTATATATAATTGTGCTACCTCATCACCAGTTCGTGTACCCGTATTGGTTATATCAAAGGTTACTTGTGCTTCTCCATTTGATTTTATAACCTTACTGTTCAATTTAAAATTAGAATATTTAAAAGTTGTATAACTTAAACCATAGCCAAACGGATATAAAGGTTCGCCCTTAAAATACATATAGGTACGGCCATCACGAATATTATAGTCCATCATAGGCGGAAGTTGATCCATTGACAGAGGCCATGTTTGCGTCAATCGGCCACCCGGATTATAGTCTCCAAACAACACATCTGCTATTGCTGTTCCTTCTTCCTGGCTGTTGTGTGCCAATTGAATGATGGCGGGCATATTGTGTTTCGTCCATGTTATCGCATAAGGAAAATTAGCAATTAATACGACGATAGTTTTAGGATTGATTCGATAAACTTCTTTAATCAAATCTTCCTGTTCGAGGTAAATTGTTTTTCTATCAACATCTTCTCGTCCATCACTTGGCACCGGGCACTGATCCCAGGGGGCATTACACCAGGGATGGTTACCAACAACCATAATGACATAGTCGGACGAAGCCGCCAATGCTTGTACACTATCTTCATTTTTTCCCGTTGTCCATTGAACAGCAACATTATCGCCTAATTTATTTTTAATTCCCTGCAAAAGTGAAACAGCATATGGTGGTGTGCCACTATACCAATCCAATAAAACCTGGTTGGCATAAGGTCCAATTACCGCAACAGACTTAATTTTATTTTTATCAAGAGGAAGAAAATTGTTTTCATTCTTTAGTAACACAATTGATTTCCGGGTAACATCTTTTACAAACTCTTTATTTTTTGAGCCAAGCCATGGTTCTTCCCCATCTTTGATAGACGCATAGGGAACTATTTCAGGCGGATCCAACAAACCTAGTTTTATCATTACCCTGAAGTCGCCGCGAATCACTTCATCTATTTCACTTTCTTTTAGAAGTCCGTCATGCAAGGCACTTTTAATCGGATTAAGATACCTGTCAAGAAATTGATTGATACCCGCTTTTACCGCAGCTGCTGCCGCCCACGCACTGTCCGGATAATATTTATGTGCCTTCCAAAGTAAGCCCAATGCCCCGCCGTCAGTGCATATAATTCCATTCTGTCCCCATTCTTTTACGGCAATATCTTTTAACACCGGACTCACCATCATCGGTATGCCATTGTAACTATTATACGATGCCATGAAAGCACGCGAGCCAGCATCTATACCCATTTTGAAAGGGAGCGAATAATATTCACGAAACAAACGCTCATCAAAATCTGAAGAAGACCGCACGCGGTTATCTTCATTGCTGTTAGCCAAAAAGTGCTTCATCAACGAAGCAGTCATCCAATATTTAGGATCGTTCCCCTGCAATCCTTTCACATAAGCCTGCACCATGCAGCCATTGAACCAGGCATCTTCACCATAACATTCTTCGGTCCGGCCCCAGCGAGGATCGCGGCCAATATCTGCATTTGGCGCCCGGATTACTAAACCTCCCGTTTTATATTTCTCACTTTGAAAAATGTATCTCGCTTCGTAAGCTTCGGTCGCTGCTACCTTTCTTATTAAAGCAGTATCCCAGGTTTCACCAAGTCCATATGATTGAGGAAAAGTAGTGGTGGTAACCAACTTCCGTCTTCCCCAATTGCCCGGCCCGCCTAAGGCAACTCCATGCAAGCCTTCAATTTGTCCTGAACCTTTTATTCCCAACCGTGGAATAGTCGGATTGGTTCCAAGGCAGGATATTTTTTCATCAAGCGTGAGTAAAGAGATGATATTGTCAATTCTTTTTTCGACATCAAGTCTTGGATTCTGAAAAGGGTATTGATACTGCGCATACAGCTTGCCGTTAGTAAATATATTTACGATCAGAAATAATGAAAAGAAATTTAATAAGACCCTTCTCATACTCAATTATTTGCTTTTATAGGAATGAATATTCCATTTTACGGCACCGCTGTAAGGATCATTTGCAAGGCGGTTATTCTCTACGGAAACTGCATGCAACACATTATCAGATGGTAAACAAATAAGCCCCGTAGCAGCTTTTTTATCAGTGCTATAAACAACCCATTCAATATTTTTCCAATCCATATCCTGTGTTGATTGCGCCAGTCTTATTTTTGGTATGGCTGCTCCATCCCTCACCAATATTGCGCAGGCTATCTTTCCACCTTTTATATGGTTCCATCCCTTGTTATACACTTCACCGCTTTGAAAGTTGATCCACTTGCCACCGGGCAAATAAACATCTCTTTCATAAACACTGTCCTGGAAAAAAGGCGCCACCAGGATATCTGATCCAAATAAGTATTCATCTTCTACCTGCCATGCACCTGGATCATCGGGATATTCCACAAATAATGCCCTTACCATGGGTAATCCTTTCTCAGTGCATTGCTTCGCTTGTGCGTATACGTAAGGCATCAACTTATATTTCATTTCGTCGCTTAGCCGGTATTCATTTAAAAATGATTTACTGTATTCCCATGGTTCTTTAGGCGGTGCACCATGACTTCGTGTATGCGATGTTAAGAAACCAAAAGGCGTCCATCTCCTGTACAATTCTTCCGGTGTCTTCAAAACAAAACCTCCCATGTCGTGGCTCCAGAAAGAAAAGCCGGAAAGCCCAAATGATAAACCTCCGTGCAATGTTGCCAGCATAGCATTGGACGTATTTTCAGCGTCGCCACCCCAATGCACAGGATAACGTTGGCTGCCCGCCCATGCGGACCTTGCCCATATAATATTGTCACCAGTCACTTTTTTCGTAATGTCCGCAACTGTTTTATTGTAGCGAAGCGGGTACAAATTGTGTTCGTAAAAACCGGTCTTGCCGGAGTGATATAAACCATACGGCGGCGCTGCTTCTCCGAAGTCAACTTTGATAGCGCTTACACCCATTTTCAATAAGGTGTCCAATTGACTTTGGTACCATGTTATTGTTGCCGGATTAGAGAAATCAAGTATCGCATCCTTGTAAGGCGAATCACCATTGGCATCCCTTACATACAAACCCTTACCCATTATTTCAGGATATAAACGATTCTTTGGAACAAAATAAGGTAATTGCCAAAGTGAAATTCTATGACCAACTTTCTTAAGATCACTGATCATTTTGGCGGGATCACTGAAACGGGTAGTCGAAAATTTATAGTCGGTTCTCCAGTCTGTTTCAAACCAGCCAACATCCAGGTGAATCACATCGCAGGGTATCCTGTTTTCGATGAGTTTGGCTGATACATCTCTTACCTGTTTTTCAGAAGAGTACGTAATACGACTCATCCAAAGACCAAAGCTCCAAAGTGGCGGCATTGGTGACTTCCCGGTAAGGTTCGTGTATTCATTTAATATCTCTTTAGGCGATCCTAAAAAAATGAAAAGATCGAGTTGGTCATCCCCAATCATCATGGTGTTAACACTATTAAACGATACGCCGAAGTCGCAGGTAATGGGTGTAGTGGTATGCATAAACATACCGTAGCCGTTGCTGCTCATAAAAAAAGGGATCGGCTTGTACATAGTCGGGTTTTGAACACCATTGGCATCGTCTGTCCATAACACAATCTTCTGCCCACGTTTATCCAATTTGGTAAAACTTTCACCACATCCGAATATTTTTTCGTCGGGAGAAAGCGTAAATGAAGCGGCAAAACTCTTCGACATATTAATGGAACTTTCCACGAAAGAAAAAGGCATTACCGGAGTATAGGTTCCGGCATTGTCTTTTGCATGGAAGGTGGATGTTAATAATTTTCCGTCGGCATCTCTTATTTCAATGTGCCACGGATAGGCAAGAATTCTTACAGAACCAAACGCACTGGTGTATTGATAGCCACCATCAATTTTTGAATATTTCCAATCGGCGTTATCAGAAACAGGATCTTTTACAAGCATCAGACTATCCTTTTCTTCTTTCATGTCGGTTGCTGACTTTACGCGAAGCCTCAATGTACGCGGAGATATAAATTGAATTGAAAATGGCAGAATGGGATTTACCGGGTATTCCGCTTCAGGAAACACATTACCACCGTCCGGATGCAGGAACGCCAATTCGTTGTCAAACGCCATTCGTCTACCATAGCGGTTGCGTTGAAATTCAATGTTACCGGAGACGGATGACGGATTGAAATCATTCAGGCTATCTGCCAGGAAATAGACGTTGGCAAAATTTCTAAATTCAGGACTAATGTCAACCGGTTCGTTAATGAGCGGCTGCATTTGTGCTGAAAGGCAATTGCTCCAAACCAACAAAGCAAATACTAAAAGTTTTTCAAGAAAGTTCGAAGGCATGAATTTGGTTTTAAAGATTTAATAATTTTTTTTTAACGGTAATGTTTCTATTAAAATATAAAGGTCATTTATTTTGCTTCAATTAATATACTTGAAGATGTCAAACCATCGGCAAATGCGGTGAGCGTTATCTTTCCCTTGTTACCATCTGATTGAAGGATTGCCAGTGCAAGCCCGTTTAATGCCGTATGCTTGTCAGCTTTAAACGGTTCATGACTTACCGGATCACCGCTATCAACTCCAGCAATAAAACCTGCACCACTTACTTTAAAATGCACCAGGTTACCAGCATCGGGAACCGTTACGCCATCTTTATCAACTATCGTTGCTGTTATAAATGAAAGATCATTGCCATCTGCGTGTATCAAAGATCTGTCGGCTTTCAAAATAATTTTAGCTGCTTTGCCTGCGGTCCGCACTTCGCTGGTTAAAACAACTTTACCATTTTTCCTGGATATTGCTTTCAGTGTTCCCGGCTCGTACGGCACATGCCATAACACATGCAAATCGTCGCCAGATTTACTTTTTATTCCCAATGATTTTCCATTCAAATAAAGTTCAACTTTATCGGCATTATTATAGTAAGCCACCACATCCACCGTATCACCTTTCTTCCAATTCCAATGTGGGTAAATATGTAAAACAGGTTTTTTTGTAAATACACTTTGGTATAAATAATAAACGTCTTTAGGAAAACCTGCAAGGTCAATGATACCAAAGTAAGAACTGCGAGCGGGCCAAGAATAAGGTGTTGGCTCGCCCAAATAATCAAAGCCCGTCCAAATATACATGCCGGATACGTGATCACTTTTAAGCAAAGCTTTTATACTTTCTTCGTGTGTGGAGCCCCAGGGGGTACTTACATTATCGTATGCCGAAACTGTGTAACCGCCATTTGGATTTTCAAAAGGAATATCCCATCTCTTAGGCCATCGACGGATTGAATCGAAAGGCAGGAGATCATAATGGCCACGTGTTTCAAGAGCCGAAGTACTTTCGGTAACAATCATTTTTTTGCCGGGCCATATTTCATGAAACTTTTCCCACGCATTGTGGTTATAATTAAAACCGACTAAATCGAAGGCACCCGATAAAACAATATTGTTGTGAGGCCCGGTGTTGTTGTTAGCGGTTACAATTTCTCTCGAAGTGTCTAACGCCTTCACAATGCCTACCAGTTCTCTCGCTATTACACGCCCTGACGTATCACCTTTGGCCGCATCTCCGCCCTGTTCTCCAATTTCATTCCCAACGCTCCAGATAAAAACAGATGGATGATTCCTATCCCGAAGCACCTGGTCCTGCAAATCTTTTTTGTGCCATTCGTTCCAATACAAATGATAGTCATAAGGATTTTTTTGTTCGGCCCACATATCAAATGCTTCATCCATTATTACGAAACCCATCCTGTCTGCTAAATCCAACAACTCCGGCGCAGGCGGGTTATGAGAAGTGCGGATACCATTGCAACCCATTGCTTTTAATAGTTCCAACTGGCGCTGCAATGCTCTTGTATTTACGGCCGATCCTAAAGTTCCGAGATCGTGATGGTCGCAAACGCCAACAATTTTTACATGCTTTCCATTTAAAAAGAATCCCTTGTTAACATCGAAATTAAAGTAACGGATGCCAAATGCAGTCTCGTAAGTATCTACGACTTTGCCATCGACCTGCAACTGAGTAATTGCTTTATAAAGGACAGGCCTTTCAATAGACCATAGAGAGGGGTTTCTGATTAACGCAGTTTGCTTTACAGGATTAGTCATAGCATTAGCAGATGCGCCTGTTCCATCAACATTTAAGTGTGAGGAAACCTTTGCTACCTGTTTGTTGGCTGCATCCAATAGAATTGTATTTACAACGACGGATTTATTAGTTGTATACTGGTTTTTGATATTGGTAGAAATATCAATAGTTGCTGATTGATTAGAAACCTCTGGCGTTGCAATGAAAGTTCCCCAATGATCAACATGCACTTTATTTACTGTCGTCAACCACACATTTCTGTAAATGCCCGATCCGCTGTACCAGCGTGAATTGGGTTGTTTCGAGTTGTCAACTTTTACAGCAATCACGTTTTTTTCAGTGCTATACTTAAGGTACGGCGTGAGATCATATTGAAACGAAATATAACCGCTGGGCCTGTTGCCCAAATAATGACCATTGATCCATACTTCACTATTCATATAAACACCATCAAAATCAATTAAAACGACATCATCTTTTTTACTAACGGGCACAGTAAACGATTTTCTGTACCAGCCAATTCCTCCCGGCAATGCACCTCCGCCCGGCGTTGCAGGATTGTCCTTACTAAATGTTCCTTCGATGCTCCAGTCGTGGGGAAGATTGAGTTTTCGCCAGTCTGCATCATTGATGCCCGGCTCGTTGTAGGATTGAACACTGTCGAGTTTAAATTTCCAGCCCTTGTCGAAATTAACCCTGGTTTTATTTTGAGCGTGCAGTTGAACGAATAGGAAACACGGTATTGAAAGTGAAATAAGTTTAAATAATTTGTTCATGAAATATTGGTTTGAATGGATAATTGTAAAAACTTGCGAGAATTGATAATGGATGCCGGGCCAGCGCTAAAGGAGATTGATTCATTTGCATAAGCTTCATAAAGCAAATTAATTCATACTGAGATTATTTTTTTGACAGGCGACCTGTAACTAACAGCCACGAGTAGTTGTATTCCTATCCATAGCAACAAAAATGTAAAATCTAAAAGCAGATTTTAACTTCCAAACGGAAAGTATAACATTCATTCGGAAAGACAATACAGAAAGGTATATTTTGGAGATTTTTTTTGGAAACTGAATTTATTCCAACCCCTCAGGTTTTAAGATCGCCCCCTTGCAAATTTTTACTAGTGCTTATTCTCATGGGAAATAGAGTCCGCAGAAATAAGCCTCCCCGGCAATAGACGCAGAACAATTTAATAAGCCAAATAACAATGTTATTGAATGCGTGGTTACATCATTTCATCTCCGCTTCAATTTCATTTTGATTTAGGGGCAAGGCAAATATTTTTACATGATTAATGTATCCGGTAAAAATCCGTTGCATCGGAAACTCTTCATTTCTCCCAATGATCCATTTATTGGTATTGGAAAGATTGACCGCTTCCTGTAAGTGAGTGGCGCCTTTCAGCATTCCGTCAATATAAACCTCCAGGTTTCTTCCGTCGCAAACGCCGGCAATATGATGCCAATGGTTTAACCAATCTCCTGGCAGGCCGACCGTGCAAGCACCCCTGCCCCAGCCTCCTGCAAAAAAAGTAAGTTGTTTGCCATTCACCAATTGTAAAACGTGATTGTCACCTTTGGTAATTATGTCGGTTAACCCATTTGAAACCGACTTAGGGTACATCCAAGCCATGACGGTGATAGTCGAATCCATATGATCTAAAGTGTAAGAATTGGGAACATCCACATAACAGTTTTCATTTAAAAGCAACGAATCCGTTTGCGCAACATTTTCGTCAATGTGGACGGCACCGTTATTTCCAAATCCCGATCTATCCTCAACTGTATTGTCTTTTATCCCTGGCGCAACTAACTGCAACTGAAGAATTTCTGCATCTTTATAATTGTTGTAAATTTTAATCTTACTGTTATTTTTAAATATTTCAATTTCCTGCAAGCCGGTTTTTTTTGATTGAATAGTATTGCTTATCGTTTTGATTTCTCCCGGCAAGAGTTCCACGGTATCTGTTGCAATAATCTTTTTATTTAGTTGCACCGGGATGAAAAACGTACGCCTGTCACCGCCAATATTTTGTGCTGAAAAAGAGACAATTGCGCTATTACCTAATTTTACTATAGGCGTTACCGTTAGAGAAGAAATGTCGGGATGCAGCGGATATGGATAAGGAGGTTTTAAAACAAATAGCTGCGCAACCACTTCTCGATCTATAGTTATCCCGGTTGTTCCAATCTTATATAATTTCATTTTTATAGAGTCTACAATAACAGCATCTTTATTAACAAAACAATTTTTAAAATTATATTCGTTGCCATCAATCATCAACTTTACAACTTTAGTTCCTGCCGCTCCTTTATTTTTTATAGAAAAGCGGAGCCAAAAACTATCGTTCGGAAATACTTGCTTTGCTGACAATTTATAATCTGACATTTCAAATGCAGGATGTTCCTTTGTTTCACTAAACACGTCAGGTAGTTTTTTATCAAACCATGCATTTGTTGAATTACCGGTCATCTTAAAAACCATTTCACCACCTTTCATAACAGCAGCATCTGATATCGATAATCGCCTGAATGGTTGATTATTCAATTTTAATGACTGCACATAATAATTGCCAGCACCTGCATGCAGGCTTTTTATGCGAAATGTTTTGTTGTTAGCAAGATGAAGTGTTACCGAAGAAAATAGTGGCGAACCAATTGTGTAGTCTGGCGTTCCCGGGCAAAACGGGTAGATACCCAATGCGCTTAATACCAGCCAGCTTGAAGTAGCGCCAAGATCATCATTGCCCGGAAGGCCTCCAGGAGTAGTGGAGAATCTTTTATCAATAATTCGTCTTATCCATCTTTGGGTAAGATCCTCACGATGCGAAAAATTGAAAAGATACGGCACATGAAAAACGGTTTCATTATCGAAAATTATCTGTTGATTGCTTAAAGCGTTGTTCAACCGCGAGGCAAACTGTTCGTCACCGCCAAAATAATTTACGAGGACTCTTGCATCAAAAGGGACAGAATAGGAATAGACCCACTTATCTCCTTCTTTATAACCAATGGTACCCGGGTTTTTCAAAAATTCATTTTCATCCCGTGGTAACAAAAACATGCTGTCTGCGTAGAAAAGATTTTTATAGGAATTACTCAAAACTTCCAGGGAATCATAATCTAACTTATCATTCATAATTTTTTTAGCGAATTGAGCAAGAACCCAATCATCATAAGCATATTCAACAGTTCTGGTGACAGACTCCGGGTGGGCCGAAGAAATGTATCCGTTAGTAAGATACCCCGTCATATCCTTTTGAATAAATGGGCCCGTAATAATTTGCTTCTTCATCGCCTGGTATAGATCAAGACTATCAATAAGTTTAAAACCTTTCAGATACGCATCCACAAGAATATCTATAGTATGGTTACCCGTCATAGATTCAGTAGGTAAATGGCCTGATTGATTGTAAATGTCCATTATAGACAACATAATATCTGCCTGCTTTTCAGGATATAAAAGACTCAGCATTGGATGCAGGGAACGGTAAGTATCCCAGGGAGAAAATTTCCCATACTCGTAATGCCCCTTTGTCTTATGAATTAATCCGTCGGCTCCTCTATAATTTCCGTCAGCATCAGAGATAATCCATGGAACCAATAATGAATGATATAATGCAGTATAAAATTTTTGTTTATTGATGATATTATAATCGTCCACATCAACTACTGAAAGATATTTTTTCCATAAGGTTCTTGTGCTGTTTTTAATTTCATCGAAAGACTTTTTGCTTTCTGTCTTAAGATTTTTCAAAGAGTTGGCTGTTCCAATATGTGATGTGCTTAAGCGGATTAACAGTACGGTTGGTCGTGCAGCTGCTGCCGGAAACGTTAGGATAACCCCTTCCGTTAGTTGTTGTATACTGTTATACGATCGATTGAATTTTATTACTGCATCATTTTTCGTTCCAAATAAGCAGTTGTTGGCGTGAAATGTTATGAGTCCCGCATCACCAATAAATATTTTCGGCACTACACCCTTTGGAAAAGTAATCCTGAAAATTCCATTATAAATTGATGTCGTCGCCTCAACCAATGTATGATCATCGTTTAGAGCAACACGATAGTAACCGGGTTCAGCATTTTCATCTTTATGACTAAAGGGCCGGCTGGTAAGCAAAGGCTTTGGTTGATCTGGCTCATTCAGCGGCATCAGGTACAAATCCCCGGAAGAACCACCGGGAAATCCGCTTGAATGATTGAGGCAACTAAAATAAAGAATTGAACTATCCTTATAGTCATAGCCATTGTTTCTTGTCTGCGGCGTTAATTGAATAAAACCTGAAGGAGCCACAGCACCGGGATAACAACCTCCCTCATTACCCCATTTCGTATATACGTCACTGGTAGATGTGCCAATAAAGGGGTTTACATAAGATAATACATCATACTCCTGTGCGTTAACATCATTGCAAATGAAAATGCTGGAAATAAATATCGCGATGGCTATTTTCATAATTTCATTCCAACCCCCATCACTGTCATTCGACAGGCTCAGCAGAGGGGACGAAGCTCGTCTTAAATTTTAGGATAAATCTTCTTTATCTAACCTGAAACCTACCAACCAGCAAAGCGACATATAACAAATGGCAAGCACCAATGTACCCAACGGGCCAGCGACTTAAAAAAAAGCCGGTTGTTTATAAATACCAAATGTATGAATCGCCACACATGCTTTACCGTTAGTAATCCTTAGCCGTATCTTCCTGGCCGAAACCGGCGCAAATTTCACGAGCCATTTATAACCGATAGATTGTTTCCCCGTCGCTTCTTTAATTGGAATCCAGGTTTTGCCATTCGGTGAATAATCAACAGACCAACCGGTAGTGCGATGACCAAGTTCTATCACTTCCTGTAACATCAGCACATCAAAAGTTTTTACTGCACCAAGGTTAAATGTTATCGTATCAGTTGTAAAAGCGTCCCTGGTAGCATAATACGTTTTTTCAGATTTGTCTACCAAATTGGAAAGTTTATAATTTGGTCCGCGGGGATGCAGCGACTTTATGGTAGCGCCGCCCGCAAGATTATTTTCAAATGTACCATCAATCAATTTACGCAGGCTATCAGTTCTGCGGGCATCGATTGGAGAAACTAATCCCTGTTTGTTTGGCGGAAAATTCAACAGTAAAACACTATTATGTCCAACTGAATTAAAATAAAGATCCCACAAAGTTTTAACACTTTTTACCTGCGAGTCCTCATCCGCATGATAGAACCAACTTGGGCGAATGGATACGTCAACTTCTGCCGGCACGTAAGCGGTACCGTTAGTTTCGCCATGATTCAGTTCGTAAATATGTTCAGGCTCGTCCCGGATTGATAAAGGATTAATAGTTGACCAACAGGGATCACCTGCTATTCCCGATTCGTTTCCAACCCAGCGGCAATCAGCAAATTTGTAAGAGTTCTTCGTTCCGAAAATAACACAGTTGGGCTGTAGCTTTCGAACCGTGTCCGCCCATCGGGTGTAAAAAGTTTCCGGCAATTGATCAGCGCCAGCTCCGTCCCACCATATCTCCCAAACGGGACCATAGTTTCGTAAAAGTTCTGATAGTTGGTTGGCGTAATAATCGCTGTAAGCTGGTGTGCCGTACCTGAAGTCATGTCGGTCATAAGGGCCGAGATATAAGCCTGCTTTAATTCCCGCCAACTTGCAGGCATCTGTAAATTCCTTAACAACATCACCCTTGCCATTTTTCCACGGACAATTTTTTACGGAATAATCAGTATGAGCCGAAGGCCAGTTGCAAAAGCCATCAGCGTGTTTTGCGACAAAAATAGCGGTAGTGATTCCGGCATTTTTTAATACGTGAACCCATTGATTACAATCTAATGCCGATGGATTAAAGTATTGTGTGCCCGCCCTGCCATTACCTTCATTAACGTCTGTAAATGTGTTCATGCCGAAATGAAAAAAAGCAATTATTTCCCGGTGGTACCACTCAATTTGCCTGGCATCAGGCACGGGCCCAACAGGGACTGGTGAGGTCTGTGCATTTGATGAAAATGGAATAAATGTAGTAATGACTGCAAATAACCTGAGTAATTCTTTTGATCGAAATGATAATATAATTCGTTGAATTCCCGTGGTGCACTTCATCATTTAAGTTTATATTTTTTAAAAAATTATTGCAGATTCAATATTTGCAATACAGGTACTGTGTTATGTTATCCGATTTTTAAGTTACTTTATTTTGATAAGTAATTGGCTCCTGATATAAGACTTCCTGTTCCTCCACCGCTATTTATTTTCCCCGCGTATTTCAGGTTCATATTTTTCAAATATCTTATTAACTACTTCAATTGTATTACCTGCAGGTGTTGCTGAATAAACGTCATGTGCATTTACCCATTGCCATTCCCATTCTTTAATTGATTTTTCAAAATCGGCAGTTTCCATTCTGTCGCCATTAATCATCTTTTGTCTCATATAAACAAAAAACTCTTCCCAGCGCGGTTTGTAAAACCCTTTAATTAATCCCGCCCATTGGCGGTTGCTGTATTCATGAAGCCCGCTTTCTTTATCGCCCCAGAGTGTTACGATATCCCTTGCGTTCAATTCATATAAGTCCTTTTCACTTTCGGTAATACCGTTTGACCGTGCATCCTCTATCCATTTACCCAGCAAAAAGTCTTTCCGGGTATTTAGTAATTCATCCATGTCGTTCATTAAATCAAGAAATTTATTGGTATACTCATCGTAACTAACGGTATCATGTTGCAAATATGCCAGTACCCATTTCTGTTGAAGGGGGGTTGCATAATTGGCAAGTACTTGCCGTGTTATGTCAACAAGGTCATATTGAAAGCCATCGCTCGCCTGCAATTCCGGTATTGCCTTTACAAATAAGTTCCATGCCCGGAGAAGATCTTCAGGGTTATAATCCAGCTTCGTTCTAACCCTGCTGCCCCATACGTCTATGGTTGGCCGTGAGACGATAATCGATTCAGGACCGCCTTCACC